>JBJMFM010000261.1:0-3067 GCA_045808425.1 Nitrososphaeraceae archaeon
AAATCTGAGCATAAACTCTATACCACGTGTTTTTGCTTTCTTTATCTAGACATGTTTATTGTTAGAAGAATTGATGTTGTTATTTTCGCTAACCAAAGGTTTCATTCTTAATAACGCAACAAGAGATTGACCTGTGTATAACAGATAGATACAGATACATTAAATACAAAACACCGATGAAAATAAAGTAAAACACTTTATTCTATTGGATGGATTATGGAACTGAGATTGATAGCTATACCAGCATTAGAAGAAGTGAAAACAAGAAGCGCTACAGCTAGCTTTTGTTGTTAATTTTTGCTAAAATTTTAACCACTAAGTACATATAGATAAAGGTGTTTATAGCAACATGTCTAAAAGCACTTTTCATCCACCTCAGCCATCCTGTCCATTCATTATCACCTACCACTCCTCTTTGACGCATATGGTAAACATGTGCAAATGTATACAATATATGATAACTGTATGCTACATCTGAAGACAAGTCTCGTTCCACATTGTTTACAACTCTTATTAGTTCTGGCCTTTCAACTGCCATTTGTGTAAGCCCATGTATTCTCTCATCTAAGTCATTGAGAATTTTTGTTTCTATGTCCACAGATAAGACCTGCATTTGCTTTCTTGAGAAATACAGGATTACAAACAGCGTAGCAATTATTCCAAGCGCTTCTGCCATGCCGAAATATTCGGCTATACCAACTTCAGTCATATTATTTCTATATTATAAAAAACAAGGAGGTGTTCATATCGCTATCGTATGGATGTATATATTTGTGCTATCTCGTCAGAAATCCGCCGTTGATGAAGATTGTCTGTGCAGTTACCCAGCCTGCTTCCGGTGAAACTAAAAACTTTGCCAAAGGCACAATGTCTGTAATCTCACCTAGTCGACCCTTGACGCTCTGACCCTTAAAATATTCAGTTGATTCTGATGTTTCTGCTGGATAGAAGAACGAAGTATTGAGCGGCCCAGGTGCAATGTTGTTAACTGTAATACCACGATTTTCAATTTCCTTGGCTAAGGCTCTAGTGAAGTCTTCAAGTGGAGCTTTACTGCCAGCATAGGCTGAATAATAAGGTGTTGTTGCTCCAACCAGCGATGTCTCCATATTGATTATACGCCCATTGTTAGCCATTCTTTTGGCAGCTTCTTGCATGCAAAAAAATGCTGCTTTTGCATTGTTTAGCAGCCAGAGGCCAATTCTTCCTCAGTAATGTCTACAAATGGCTTTTTGAAAACTGCACCTGCTATGTTAATCATAATATCAAGTTGATTAAACTCTTTCATCGTTCTATCAAATAGCTAATTCTAAAAATTCTTTTTGAGTTAAATCATTGTTTACACCAGCTGCTGCTCGCACTCCTTCAGCAGCGGCAATAATTAATTGAGCAGGAGCAATTACAGAAGCATCACCTGCTGCATATACTCCTTGGATGTTTGTTCTACCAAACGAGTCTATAGCAATATCGCCAAGTGGAGTATATTGGCATCCTAATTGTTTACCAAAATCAGATGCTTGTATTAATTGGGGCATAACAAAACCACCTTTTCTTAATACACTTTCGCCATTTTCAAAGATTATCTTTTCTATCTGTCCATTTTTTCCAACAAAGTTTTTAATTTTACTCTCTATTATTTTTATTCCCTTATTCTGAAGCAAACTTTTTTGTGCAGAATTTCGAAAGGCCTCACCATTATTTGTGCAAACAATCAAGTCTTTAGACCAATTATAAATAGTCTGAATGAAATGAAAACCCTGAACTTGTTCACCTATAATAACAACCAAAGGTTTGTCTCGTAATTCCCATCCATCACAGTAAGGGCAATGAAATAAACTCTTGCCATAGTAGTCAGAAATATTGTCTATATTTGGTAGAACATCTTTTAAACCTGTAGAGATAATTATCGTCTTGGATTGATATCGTTCATTTTCTGATGTTACTAATTCAAATAATTGCTTATCATTATTATTTTTGGTTACTGATGTTACTTCTCTTTTAGCATATATGACAGAAGGATAGCTACCTAGTTCCTTATGAGCAATTTCTCTGAATTCTTTAGGTTTTATCCCGTCCCGTGTAATAAATCCATGAGATTCTTGTGTAACAGCATTTCTGGGATTGTTGTTGGCAGCCGCTCGTCAATGTATCGCTTGATATTGGACTTAGCCTGCTGCCTTAGAAAATATACGTCTCTGCTGATAATGGATAGATCAACTTGTAACGTCTTTGCTATTTCAGATTGACTGTCTCCTTTACTTAGCAGCTCTAAGACCTTAGTCCTACGCCACTCCACTTGCATTTTTGTGCTCATTTATTGCATTTCTCCACGCGTGCTTTTCTAAGAAGCTTGAGCGAGTGCTGAAGAAGAAATCAAAGATTATCTGGATGTGGTAATAAATGAGGTGAAGTAGCGCAGAAATAAAACTGAGAAGACTTATACATTAGCTGTCATTATAAAAAGGCGTTATCAATGCTTTGATGACTGTATTAATGGTAGACTAAAGTAAAAAATAGCTCCCTTTTCGTTAGTATTATTCTCAGCCCATATTTTACCACCATGTGCTTCTACAATACTCTTAGAAATGAATAATCCTAAACCTGTGCCTCCTATGTCTGACTTTGAAGCAAACTTTGTAAATAGCTTTGGCAATATGCTAGGATCTATACCTTCACCATTATCCTTTATACTCACAACAGCCTGACGATCTTTACTTTCTACTGATACAGAGATGGTTCCTTCATTTGTAAACTTAAGAGCATTACTAAGTAGGTTATCGATTACTTGGGTTATTCTTCCTTTATCTGCTTCCACAAAGATAGTATAATTATCTTGAATTAGCAGCTGCTTGTGGAGCTGTTCTTGTTCTCCTCCTGCTTCCCATTGACTTATCTCTTCCTTGTCAAATCCATATGCTAGTCTTATATTCCTCTTAGAGTTTTTAATCTGATTTCTGTAGTCATCAACAGTATTGGATATTACTTGTCTTAGATTGAAACGTTCTTTATTGAACTTTAATAAGCCACTTTCTATTTTTGTAATTTCTAGTATGTCTTGAGAAAGCCT
>JBJMFM010000262.1:0-17845 GCA_045808425.1 Nitrososphaeraceae archaeon
ATGATGATAGCAGCTTTTGTTTTGGGTTATGTTTTACCTCAGCCCGGAGTTTATCTGATTTTGGCTTTTGATATTGTGTTTGCTGGTGCTTGGGCACCATTAACTTTAGGTTTATTCTGGAAGAAAGCAAACATGCCTGCATCTATAGCATCACTGATAGTTGGATCTGCTTTGAGACTGCTATTATTTTTTATTACTCCTGCAGGACTTGCTGGATTAGATACAATGATACCACCTGTAGTATCATTTGCACTGTTTATAGGAGTAGCTCTTGCGACACAGAAGAAATATCCTGGAAGACCCGGTATAATACATTATGTCCCTCCAGAACAAGACGTTATAAGAGGAGAAGATCTTAAAGGATATGCGGATGCTCCAGGATACAAAAGATAAGAAAATAGAAAAAATACAAACAAATACAAAAAATACTCTATGACACGTACTTTTTGCATATAGAAAAAACCTAAATAAGAATACTCATCACGACAAGATCTATGCCAAGTACGGGATATTCTACTATTGGATTAAAGCCTGCTGTTTTCTCAAGACTGCAGAAGATCACAGATGAGCATTATCCTGGAATGTTTCTTCCCAGTACACTCATTATCATGATGAATGAAATAAAGCGCGGCTATTACGAGGTTGGAGCACATAATGTAAAGCTAGATTTTTCAGGACAATACACGTCATTGACCATAAGATCAGATGTAAAAACATGGCTAGAGGAGAACCATAAAAATTTGGGAGAAGAATATGTGGGTAAATACAAAATAAAGAGTTTTGCTCAGTTTACATGTGTATTTATGCTCAATATGTTTGAATCAAAATATGCTACTCAGAATTATGTCATCAAATTAAAAGAATCAGATTTTCATTGGCTTGAGGATGAATACGAAAAAAGGAAGCAACGATATAAAGAAAATTATAGTATTTGTTCCTTCGAACAGTTTGCTGCTATATTTCTAAAAGAGATATTAGAAAGGATTAATGAGGCGAAAAAGATTTTGACTTTATAGTCATTAATAAAGATGTAATATATGTATACTACTGTCGCCTTAAAAAGTCCAGCTTTATGTGTCATATTCAGATATTTGATATCAAAGAATAACGTTAACGTATCACTACAACAGGACATTTAGAATTCTTAATTACTCCATTGGCTACACTGCCACCAACTACCAAATACTTTTTAGACAAATCTCCACCTCCAATAACAATAATATCCACATCGTTTTTGTTAGCATATTCAGTTATAGCTTTGACCACTGATTTGCCTTGTGCATATATTATCTCACCTTTCATATTTACTCCCTTTATCTTGGCTTCTTCTTCTAGTGGTCTAATTATTTCTTCTGCAGAGTCCTTCTTGGCTTTTCTAAATCCTTCAACTAGCTTTGTATCCCCGTATTTTGCTCGAAGAGCTATTGCACCTCCTCCTTTTACATCTTCGATGATATGGAGCAGAATTAGTTCCTTGGCTTTCTCTATTTCTGCAAAATGTATCGCATAGTTTGCTGCTTTTCTAGATAGCGAAGTTGTATCGATAGGAACAAGAATCTTATCAATAGAAGGAATGGTCGTTGTATTATTGCGATTATTGTTCATATACTTGTTTATAACCTTGCCAGTTTATAAAAAGTTTCACGCATTAAAAAATAACATGCATTATACATGTTGCATATATCTTGCCTCTACTAAGAATATTAACTGTATGCACAAGACATTTTCGGTTAATATTGCTATATAGTACGTCTTGTACGACATATCCTTCTACTCATAGAGAGACATTGTCATTGTCATTGTTTCTCAATCGGTAATAATAAAAGGTTCCCGGGGCTTTTAATTGGCTAGCCATGCTCAAATCCCTTAGCTAGAAGGATTTACAAATTGATGAAATTTTCTTTTAGATATATAAAAATTTGTTTGTCCTAGTCGACGACTTCTATATGTCTGCCGCCTATTCGATCTACCATATAAAAATCATTAGCTATTTGAATAATGTCTCCCACGTCCATTTTGTCATGGCTCCTTTTATATCTCAAAGGTGTGCCAAATGGTCTCTCCTCATTCCTGAACTTTAGCCATATTCGTCCTACATTTAAAATATTCTTGAATTCAGATTCCCATACTAAATCGTAGATAGTGTACAATGCTTGTCTACTTATTTTATTATTTCTTAAAATACTAAGCTTAGTATCAATGGGTTCATTGCAAAAGTATACCTTTACTTTCATAGATGTCTACACCCACGATATGATAGAGATACCTTAGAAATTAAATCTTCGATAAATTTTATTGTAACCGCGGGGACTTCTGTATATGTGACTGTCTGTCTGTCTAATGGAGCGCGTCATTATCTGAGGATAGGAATTCAAAACCATATAACAAGCGAAAAAATTCTCCTATAAGCGTAAGAACAAAGAAAATGTCATAAGGTGTGCGAATGAATAAATATTATATATACATAGAAACACTTTAAATTCTTTGGTAACCATTGCATTACTGGATAGGTTCATTTTGTCAGATTATTGATAGTAATAGTAATAAGGTTTTATTTCCTACACAAGTCGTTGCAATATCTGATATTATAACACTAGTTGCAGATATTGGAAATAAAATTCCTGACAAATCTTGGATGCTTTATCTGCTTGAGCTATTTAACATTGAAAACATTGCAGCTGAGCTAAACCTTATATGTTCATTTAACAATCAAGGAAAATTTGATGCGATATTTAATGGAGTAAACCAGTACCAATTCAAAGAAATACAACCAACAGTTGATCATTCCTATCTACGTCAAATAATTCTCGATTACGAGAAAAAATGCATAAGTTACTTGTTACAAGATAAAAACACAAATCAAATTGAAAGTTATGATCTGCGGTTAGAAGAACAATCATCGTTTAAGTATCAAGGATTCAATCACTTTACGGGAATAGAGTGGTGGAATAGGGTAGGGAATTATCCATATCCAATAAGATACATCGTTGAATACTCACAACTGATGTTTGGCATAACTGATCCGACGCATAAGGAATCAATAGTGTATTTTCCATATAATGCTTTGAGACCAAATAATGATCCATCATGTATCACATATCCAATTTCCTTTTATAATATAGGAACCAAGGATGGCTGTATTTGCTACACGGTACAGTCAGGCAGCTCTAATAGGGGAATTAGCTATTCATTATTCTGATCTCGCCATGTCATTGAGAGCTTAGTCATTAGATGATTTCAAATATATCATTACCAGGGTTAGATCGCACTATCATTATTTTAGATGACAACCATTCTTATATACTGATAAAATATAAGAAACGTATTCGATAAAGCAAAATAGAGTAATCTACATCAAGTATTGGGGCCACAACTGGCGTACTAACTTCTCATAAATGCTGTCCTGAGTACTTTGTACTATTTCAGCAAGCCTCAATGTTGCCTATCAAGGTTTCTTTATATTGTGATTTGCTTAGTATTTTAAATTTCTTGTGAATCATTGTGCCATATTGAATTGCCTTTTTCGGTTTCATTGCTGATTCTTCTGGGATTCCGAGCGAAAGTGCAGTTTCTCTCAAGATATGCTTTCGAACAAGATCATTAGATCCCCTTATCTTTTGATCAACAGAAATATTCTTGGCAAAGGAAATAAATTTCTCTGTTAGAAAAGGCTGCTTTATGTTTACCCCGGTTTCCCTAGTCACAGTTTCTATCTCCTTCATAAGTGTGAGCTCATTTGCAATTTTTTCATCCATTAATTCCATAATACACATTCCTCCCTTATCGTAAACCAACCTATACTTATTGTACCCGCAAAACAGCTCATCACAACCATTCGCTGCCAAAACGAGCTGCATTCCATTCCTCCTGGCTAGATTTGCAATATAGAAATACGCAATGCAATTTTCGATATGAGAAACGTTCCCACATCCTATTTTATGCCGAACGTAGGATAAAACTTCGTAGAATTGTTGTTCATTTAATCTATAAATATTATGTGGTAAACCAATTTTTGAAGCAATTACTTTAGAAAACTCAATGTCATGTGAATGTGAAAACCCTACAGTCAATAGTGTCACTTTAAACCCAAGGTCTTTACATATTTTTGCCAGTAATGTACTATCTATACCACCAGAAAAAGCAACCGCTAGTTGAATGTCAGTATTTATAGAGTCTTCCACTGCCTTAAATAGCGCATTCTTTAAATCAGACAGCAACGACCAGAGTAATATCTGCTAGATATAAAAATGATTAACAAGATCATATCTCCTCGATGTCCGAGAGACTTGACATGCAGATTGAAGCCTTTACATTGTGAGCATGCTAAATTTTTAGTGCGATCCTCACGCATATTAAGCAGTATTGGCAGCGGATCAACAAACAGTCAATTTACAATGTACTAAAAATATGATGTTGACATCTATATGATAATCGTAAGCATAATTCTATCTAAAGTATATGTTAATGCCAATAGTATATATATAAATGAATTACATGTAATGTGTTGAATTTTTGGTGACGAAATATTCAGATGGAAAGGTTTGAGCTAGACAGAGACATTCGGTATATTGATGGGCAAGGAAACTTACTACGAAGCAGGACTGAGCTTGCAGTATCAAAAATCCTGTCCTATTTAGGGCATAACTATGAATATGATGCGAGAGTAAACCTTAGAGACAGTACATCTGCCACAATTGACTTTAAAGTTCATGATCGATACATAGAGGTTATAGATTCTGAAGCTGATATTGAGAAATTCAAAATTATACAAAGTAATATTCCTGATCTTAATATTATCGCCTTTGGTCATTCGAAGTTTGCAGGGAGGACAAATGAACTCGACTCATTATTCTTCTTCAATTTTGGAAGCACTCAGACGGGTTCTATATTTATAGAAGATCCATCGCTTGCTTTTGATTATGCACATATTTTGCCTCTTGTAGAAAAATGCTCTATCCTACATGGGCATACGTCTACAGTTATGGTCGAGATTATCGGAGAAATGAAAGATAATCTTGTCATAGACTTTGGAGAAGCTAAGAGAATAATCAAAGACACATTGAGCATAATTGATCATAAATTCTTCATCAGCAAGAAGTATTTAAAGAAAGAAGATGATACTCATTATTATGTGGCGTTTGAAGGACCAAAAGGATATTTCGATCTCCAAGTACCAAAAATAACAACTTTTCTTCTTCAAGGAGAAGCCACTGTGGAAACTCTATCAACAGAGATAATAAAGTTACTTGCACCCAAAATGCCATCAAATGTACAAGCGTTAGGTGTATACGTTTACGAAGGTGTGAATAAAGGAGCTCACATAATAGCAGAAGTAAAAAAGTTTAGACAATGAGCAAATCAAAAAAAGCACTTGTAATGCTTTCGGGTGGAATAGATTCTTCTACCTGCCTTTATTGGGCCAAAAAGAAATATTCGGAGGTTCTAGCCATTACATTTAATTATCGCGGAAGAATTGAAAATGAAAAGAGGGCTACAGCTAAATTAGCTAGGAGAGCAGCTGTTAGAAGTCTATTCGAGATCAACGTTCCGTTCATTAAAGAATACTCAGACTTTTGTACTGGTTCTACTTTCAAGAATGATTGTGATCGAAGGTTGTCATCGTATATTCCTGCAAGGAATATGATATTCTATTCGATATCTGCACATTATGCAGAATTTCTCAAGATAAAATGGATTATAGGAGGACATAACAGTCATGATGCTGAATTTTTCAGAGATGCAACAAAAGGATATATCAAAAAGATAAACTCCCTGCTAAGACAAGGAGGTCTGGTAAGTGGCAGTGAGCCGCCTGTGATAGTACTGCCATTGGCTGACATGGATAGACAGAAAATAATCCGTCTTGCACTTGAAATAGATGTGCCATTAGAATTAACATGGAGCTGCCATAATGAAGGCAAAACACATTGCAGAGAATGCTATTCATGTACACAAAGGCTTGAGGCATTCCGTTGTCTGGGCATAAAAGATCCGGTCTTTTCTTAAATTCTATATGGACATGCTAAATGAAGGTCTATACATATACGAATTTGGAATTTGAAATGGTGTATGCATATTCGTTAAAAATTGAAATTGTGCCGCTAGAATATCTGCTAATTCATAAATTGAAATCTATAAAAAGAATTTTTTACAGCATGCCAATTACCTCGCTTTTCTGATACTTAAATCATGTACTGTAGGAATTGCGGATTTTCAATACTATGAATGTGAATTTCTTTTAGAATCAGAAATGTAAACCACCATGGTATGTTAATCATATCATAATTCTTTTCGAAAGTTTTTATTATACTGGAAAGATGCGAATCGACGTGCTACTCAGATATCATATTAGAGCCACCAGGTATCATCTAGATATCGGCTCCAAAACTGTGACCATAAGAAAACGGCAAACATTCATGCATAAGACGAATACACTGTGAATATCTTTATACCAGCATGTGCGATGTCAATAATTAGCTATTCATTATTACGTAGAAATAACAACTATACTAACGTTAATAACTGTATAGGCATGTTATAAAGAAAATAAAAATGGAGCCAAAAATTGCAGCTAAATCGTGGAATCCTGAAATAGAGAGGATCATTTCAAAAGGATGGCACGATCAAGACATTTACAGATTTTCAGCAATAGAACATAAAGACCCTTTTGTAATTGATACTCCTCCTCCCTACCCTTCAGGAAGACCTTGGCACATTGGGGCTGCAGCCCATTATGTACAAATAGACATGATTGCTCGAACTGCTCGAATGATGGAATACAACGTAATGTTTCCTATAGGCATAGATAGGAATGGTTTGCCAGTGGAGATCTACACGGAAAAAAAATATAAAATTAGAATGCATCAAACGGACAGAGATAAGTTCCTTGCTCTCTGTAGAGTTGCTTTAGACGATCTGGAATCTGAGATGGTACTTATGATGAAACGCATGGGTCTAAGTGCCAACTTTGAAGAGTATTATCGGACTGACTCGGAAGAATTTCGATCGTTAACACAGAGTACATTTATTGAACTATGGAGCCGTGATCTGGTATATTTGGCAAACAGACCGAATAACTATTGTCCAGACTGTGGAACTACAATAGCGGATCAAGAAGTCATATATGATGATATTCCAACAAAGCTAGTTTACATGTATTTTAAGGTCAAAGGAAATGAAGGTAGTATTATTGTTGCTTCTACACGACCTGAATTACTTTTTGCATGCCAAGCTATTATAGTTAACCCAAAAGATGAACGCTACTTAAAATTACATGGAAGATTTGCGATAATACCTATATTTAATAGAGAAGTTATGATTGTTCCACATAATTCGGCAAAACCTGAATTTGGTTCAGGGATAGTTATGGTATGCAGCTATGGGGATCAGAATGATGTGCAGATCTTTCGAGAGCTAGGACTGAAGGAAATTGTAGCTCTGAACAAAAATGGAATAACGACATCTGAAGCTGGATCATATGCTAACTTACGGGTAAATCAAGCAAGAACTAAAATAATCGAAGATTTAAGAAATGCCGGCGTTGTGGAAAGAGAAGTAAGTATAATACATAGAACACCATTATGTGAACGCAGTAGAACTCCGATCGAAATAATACCGTTACAGGACTTTTATCTAAAACAGCTAGATTATATTCCATATTTAAGAGACTTGGCTATGAAAATCAAATTCAATCCTAAAATGCACAGACGAATTCTTCTTAATTGGTTAGACTCTGTAGCAATTGACTGGCCTATTTCACGAAGGAGATTTTACGGCACCGAAATTCCAATATGGTATTGTAATAACTGCCAAACCCCAAACCTTCCAGAGCCGGGCAAATACTATCGTCCATGGAAAGAGAAACCTCCGTTTGAGAAATGTAAGAAATGTGGCAATAATGAGTTTAGAGGCGAGGATAGAATATTTGATACCTGGATGGACTCAAGCATTACTCCTCTATTTATTACAAAATATAAAAAGGACAAAAAGTTACATAGTTACTCTTACCCGACCCAAATGAGACCACAAGGAAAGGATATAGTAAGAACTTGGCTTCATTACACTTTGCTGAGGTGTTTCCAATTAACAGGTCAACAGCCATGGTCGAATGTGTGGGTTATGGGCTTCGGTATAGATGAGAAGGGCGAAAAGATGAGCAAAAGTAAGGGGAACGTAATTGATCCGTTTCCAATTATTAATCAATACGGTGCGGACAGTTTCAGGTTCTGGTCTGCAAGTGAAGTTACTCTGGGTTATGACTTTAGATGCTCAGAACAGAGAATTGCAAGTGCACAGAAATTTTTATCAAAATTATGGAATGTAGCAAGATTTATTTCCTCATTTGATATTAAACCGGATAGTCCTAGTAATTTAGCTTCATCTGATAGATGGATTCTTGCAGAATTATCAAAACTCATTGAAGAATGTAGAAATGGCTTTAACAATTTTAACTTCTTTATTCCAGCAAATGCAATCAGAGAATTTACATGGAACTTGTTTGCATCACACTATATGGAAATGGTGAAAGGCAGATTTTATGATACTACCGATGAACTTGGACAAAGATCTGCTGTATTTGCATTACACACATGTCTTGCAACAATTTTATTGCTATTGGCACCAATATGCCCGTTTATCACAGAAGAATTATGGACGACAATCTACTCTAGTAGGAGTATCCACTTACAGCCTATGCCAAAATCGCAAGCTGACGATCTAGAGATGACAGGCTACACGAGAACTATAATGGACTTTAACTCAATGGTATGGAATAAAAAGAAGGAGAGTATATCACAGGAAACAGGGAAGCCGCTCTCACTTAAAGATTTCATAGATATAACAGTTCCAGCAGAATTAGACTTGTTTAAAAAGGACCTTCAAGTGATGCATAATTTGAAGAAATGATAACCTCTCCAGCTTTATAGCAGAGTTATTCAATCTTGGTTTAATGCACATATTACAAATGGAGTTTTGCATTTTAAGAAACAAGAGGTAGAAAGACTGTGGGAGATTAAGGGATCTGTGATTGACCCGTTTTTCTATTATCGTTTAAGAGTTCTAACGTATCTTCTGCGATATCTATGGCTGTATGTGAGTCAACATTAGGCTCCAGGGTTACAATGATTATATTCTTGTTCATATAGAAAGTTAGGATAGAGATCTTTTCACGCTCCACGTAGGCAAACCTCGCTTTACCCATCGTCCCATCAAATCTCTGCCTCATCGATTTACGTAGGGCTGTCTGAGCCAGATACAATTCCTCATTATTCTGATCTACAATTGAATCAATTCCTTTTCGTGTTCCTCCTGCAATCAGTAATCCTGAATCATCTACTACACCTGCATAACGTATATCATCATGTAATGCAAAGATTTCTTCACATAACCTTTGATAATCCATGATATACACAAGCAACTCTAATTATTGAATGTTAAGTAACTGTAACGTCTAACCGTTAATATTATGCGAATAAAAGATGATCATAATTGCCAGCCAACTCTACAATCCATAGCATTATTACTATATCACAATGAATGCAAGCTTGATCCTGTCTTTTAGGTATTGAAAATACGTTGGAACCTTTACCTTGCATACAACCAATAATTATCCTTAAAAATTTTTACATCCTATGGTTACCTTTATGTTAGCAAATAATCTTATGATTACTAGCGATTTGTTTGACATAATGTATTCAAATAATAGAGTAAAACTCGTTCCATGGATAAAAGAGAAATTCTATGAAATTCATTGCCATAACATATAACGACTTATTCAACGCAAAATGTATTAGAAATTAACTATGTTACGATAGGTTTCGTATCTATTTTGAACATCTTCTTTAGTGATTTCCAGCAACTTTTTGACACCAAAACCTTCAACGGCAAACGCACCCATGACATTTCCGTAAATTACTGCTTCCTTCATTGTATTGACGCTCAGGCTATTCTGCTTAGCAATGTGCCCCATAAACCCACCAGCAAATGAATCACCGGCCCCCGTTGGATCTACAATTTCTTCCATAGGATATGCAGGAGCAGGGAACACTGTATCATCATTGACGAATAATGAGCCATGTTCTCCTTTCTTAATTATAGTGAACCATGGTCCCCACGACATGATCAATTTTGCACATTTAATCAAGTTGGTTGTTTTACACAAAAGCCTGGCCTCTTCATCGTTAATTACTACCCCGTCTACCTTGCTCATCATTTTTATAATGTCCTGCTTCTGGTTCAAGATCCAATATTCTATAGTATCACACACTATCAATTTTGGATTTGAAAAGTGCTCTAGTATCTTAATATTCTGAATAGGATCGTTATTGGCAAGATACACATACTCAGAGTCAATATATTGGTTGGGTATTACAGGTTCGAAATCTTCTATCACATTTAACTCTGTTTTGTTAGACGTTCTATGGTAAAGGTCATAATCAAAGGAAGAATCATAGTGGAACGTTTTGCCATCTTCTTTAGTAATTACTCCTCTGGTGTCAACTCGATCGTCAAGAATATTCCTATATTCCGTAGGAAAGTCAGAGCCCACAATTCCAACTATCGAAGTACTAGTAAATATACTGGAAGAAAGCGAGGCATATGTAGCCGCTCCTCCCATAATTCTTGTTTGCGTTTTAAAAGGTGTCCTGGTCGTATCCAAGGCAATAGTTCCAAAGACTGTTATCATGGCTAAAATAAAGTTTTATCATGAATAAATAAATAAATGCTTGCCATACTTATCGGTATCGGCATATTAAATAACTACTGAAGGAAATTGCTATTGAATTAATGCGCTTAATAGTAGCAATAACAGGCGGTTCGGGTGTTATGTATGCAATCAAAACACTAGAAGTTCTTCAGAATCTGAAAGTAGAAACTGACCTCATTATTAGTCGATGGGGTGAAAGAAATATTAACATTGAAACCAATAAAACATTTGACTATGTTAAATCACTTGCAACAATGTATTACAACAATGATAATATGGCAGCCTCAACATCAAGTGGCTCTTTCATAAATGACGGCATGGTCATAGTTCCATGCAGCATGAAAACATTGTCAAGTGTTGCAAATGGATACGAAGATAGTCTAATTTCAAGATCTGCAGGAGTATGCATTAAAGAGTCAAGGAGACTTGTAATTGTTCCAAGAGAAACGCCTCTTTCGAAAATTCATCTTGAGAATATGATAAAGCTAGCAGCAATAGGGGTAATAGTATTGCCAGCAATGCCAGGCTTTTACCACAAACCCAAGTCAATCGACGATTTGATAATTCACATTGTAGGAAAGATTTTAGATCAATTTGGGATAGAGCATAATATATTTAGAAGATGGGGAGGTGGAGGGAGTTAATAGATACATTATTGACTACTTCCTGTCTAGAGGCATAAAGCGTTTAAAATAATATATCTGAAATTTATAAGCGTAGAAATATGATACCACATAAATTTTCTACATGTATTAACGTACTCCTTCTTATCATTAATCATAATAAGCTATCGCCTTAATCAACTTCTCCAGATACAAAAATAAGTGTTGATACTTGGATTGATCAGATGGCTAATGATTAGTTGCTTATGATTCAGCCTAATAATTGCTGTGCCTATTTGGTTATATCTATTGGTTCTTATATGTCATTAGACTTGAGAATTAGAATATATGTAAGCTCTAAACATGTGATGGTATGCTCAAGAATAGGTTATTCTACTATTCGATAAAAGCAATGATCAAACGGTATTCTTATCCTTCTCTGCTCAAGGCTCACTATGCATATTAGTTGGTGGTAGTGGTGGCAGAACTGAGTATATATAAAAAGGTGACAATAAAGATCCAGAGGGTTACTTAGGAAGCGGAAAATTATTGTCTTCCCATAGTCGCATTCTATCCATTTTGGCCTTTCTTCTAGCCTCTTGCAGCATATTGTAAACGTTTTTGTGTGACTTTCCTTTTGAAAGCATAGTAACTGCATCTGAAGCTATTTTGATCTGATCTGATTTGCCTATTAGTCCAACAGTATGACCATATACTGAAATGTAGGCTCCAGTCAGATCCTCTATAGTTCTTCTAGATTTACCTTCTTCCCCAATTATTCGTCCTTTGATTCTCTCCATAGAATTAGAAGACTTGCCTGCATAGTCTCTCAGATCTATTAATTGAAATGTGTCCTCATCTCCTTCAATTAATCGGTACGCACGCCTAGGCGAAAATCCCTTGGATATAGCTGTGACTAACTCTACTGCCTTGAACGGTTCCATTTCTGCAGACAGCTCCTTTGAATGCGAAGAAATTATTGCGTCACCGGTTTTGCTATCTATTTCGATCATTACATTGCATTTGTCCTGAATTTCTCCCTTTACTTTACCATTCTTACCAATTATTACGCCTATTCGATCTCGAGGAACCTTTACTATCTGCTGGAAACTCACTTATTTTCACCTGTAATTTTGCGAATAGCTGACTCACCATCTAAAACTTTAACTCCCCGTTCTCTGAAGAATCTATTAATGTTAGTTATGTCTCTTTTTAAAAACTGTCCTGAATTAGGTTGTTTAATATTTACCGATGAACCAAAATCAAACAATACGATCCTCCCATTTGTACACTTGAATATATTATATTCGGATAAATCAGCATGAACCAATTTAGCTTTTTGATACAGCTTTGACATCTGTTCAATAATTTCTCTATAATCCTCTGATATAACTGAGTTCGAATTAAGAAGAATAGGACAAGGGATGCCAGCATCATCGCCTATGAACTCCATAACTAGAACGTTTTGGCGCACTTTATATGGAGCCGGAACACTCAATCCATTTTCGTAAGCAGTTCGCAAATTTTTAAATTCCTTTTTAGCCCAACTGGATATTAAGTTTCGGGAGCCTTTCTTAGTAGCTGAAAAACGTGGATCACCAGCTATATATTGAAGACGTTTTCTAAATTCTGCGCTTACAGTAAGGTATATTTTTACTGATAGAAAATGTTGGCGATCCTTATCTACCGCCAGATACACTTTAGATTCCTTCCCAGAGGCTAGTGGACCTTTAATGTAACCCAATACGTTATGGTTGATCAGGTCGTTAATCACCATGAGAGTAGGAGCATTAAACACATCGTCAAAAACACTATAGTCTTCAGATCTCTTCAAAAGAAATCTATTTTCGTGCTCATGTCTATATAATCTTCGATCTACTCTGTCCATTATTTTTTGTTGTTGAGCAGTCTCGTTGTCTTCAATTTCTTCAAACAATAGTGTGTGACACAGCTTTTATACTTACTCGGTTATTAATACTTGTGCTGAAATTTGAATATCATCAAGAATGGAACACCTGAAATTCTCCTTATACTCATTTCTTTTGCAAACTTCAATTGTACTGCCTGCTTCACAATTCTTTCTCCAACCAAATTGGCAATAGAGCACGTTCGTAATAGTTTTTCTGCTTGAGCACTCTCGATTATCTCTTGCTGAAAATATTCCTTTGTGATATTGATTAGAAGTTCTCCTTCCTCCAATTTTGATCCTATCAATTCTATATCACATACGTTAATCATTAGCGAACCCTGATATTTCATAATTCTTAGGGCATACCCATTGCTATGTATTTCGTTGTTAGACAATTATAGCATTAGTTATATTAACCTAAAAAATAAATAAGTCTATTGGATTTTGCTAACCACCACGCTAACAAAAATCTTAACCTTATGATATATCCGTATATATCTATATGTTAAGAATATGATTGACAAGTCTTATAAAGGAAAAGATAGAGAAAAATGTAATTTTCAAATACTGCGCACTGTATGGCATTGCTAATTAGCTATTATCATCATATTTTGGTTTATGACATAGCGGCAATAACATAATCTATATATTTTTAGTACTTTTCTGTTTCTTAAAAATGAATCGGAAGACATTGTGTGGGGTCATAACTGTTGTAAGTGCTTTAGCAGCAGATGCAACGAACAACTATGCCATTCACAGAGTACGATCAGGAGGAGGGAATTCTACAGCTCCGTTAACAGTATTTATTCATGAAAATAATAATAATAAAGCTGGAGAAAGTGTAATGTGCGACGACGCTTCAACAGTCACGTTTCTTTTAGATAATAAAACTCCGATAAATAATATAGTTTCATCATTTGCACTACCAAACTCTATACAATTTGCAGCTATGCCTTCTAACTCTAACAATGAACCACTTAGAGTACCCGGTCAAAACAATGTAGTAATAGCAGTCAATGCAAGGTCTTTTGTTCCAACTGTAATTGATTCAC
Organism: Nitrososphaeraceae archaeon; assembly: GCA_045808425.1. Taxonomy (GTDB): domain Archaea; phylum Thermoproteota; class Nitrososphaeria; order Nitrososphaerales; family Nitrososphaeraceae; genus JAFAQB01. Next base: position 14,269 of record JBJMFM010000262.1, read on the forward strand.
AAGGTGGTATAATGCACTTTGCACTAAATGTAGGTTATACTATGAACGGAAGTGAAAATTATGTTACTTCGGGCTGGTTGCTTCCAAAAGGACAAGAATAAGGGTTCCCTGGATCTTCAACGTCATTTACGATAACTTTTCAAAAGGCTGGCATATACAGTTACATTTGTCAGTTACATCCTTGGATGGTTGGAACAGTTGCAATAAAGTAGTTATAGTATTTCACCACGTCCTCTACCTATTATTTTTAGTACTCTATCGCTAAATCATAAATCGCCTTTGTCCGAAGTGTTCGATCTACCAAGATTAATGTTCATTTTTGAATTTTGTAGTTGTCCTTATTTGCAATTGAATCTCTTCGTGAACGCTATGTTCAGACAACGATGCATTTCTTCAGTAGCGACCGAATTGTATTTAGTCACCCATTAACAGAATGAATCATAGTAGCATAACTAATCCAGTGTGTGTGATCAAACTTTGAACCTCTCTAATTCTGCAATACTTGATTTCAAGAATACTTCTGCACCATTGAACGCCTCAACCTGTGACTTCGGTAGCTTGTACTCCTTTCGTGCTCCCTCCGTTATTATCACTATTGAATCTGCATCTACAGCGTCGACGTTTCCTGCATCTTGTCCATCCCTAGACCTTACATTTTTGTGTACTATTCTATCCCAGTCTAAGACAGGTGAATCTTCTTCTGGCATATTATAAAGATGCATGCGCTAGTATTATTGTTTTTCGGGAACAAGATAATAAGCAAACACACGGCATATCTTTGAGGATATATTTAGAGCACTTACATCTAAAAAACTGAAGCATCTTTTAATTATATAAATAAAGGAAGGATCATTATGAAATAGATTGACAAGCAGTAATAATATTAACCGGAACAAAAAAAGAATAACCAAAAAGGGAATAATATTAACAATTCTTCTTGTAGCAGGAGTAATTGGAGCAAGCTTTCTCGTGTATCTTATACCTGGATGACGCAAATATATCCGAAAAAAGATCGATCGGTTTATATAGAACCTCTGAACCAAAGTTTATTCTAATTGTCAGTATTTGTTTTGACCATCTTTTCAATGATAAATCTGGTTTCAATACTCGTTAGAGATGAGCCTATGCTTTAATTCAACTATTCTTCCTTTTAACGAAAGTTCGTATACAAGAGCATATGAAATTTTTTCGAAGAGGATTTTTTGTCTTCCTGCCTAGTCAAATTATAAACGTATATTAATATCCAATACAAAAATTTTTAAAAGCATTCTGCGTTGTCTCTTGTGTTATAACATATGTGTGCACATCATGAAAAAGAGCAAGAACCTAGCGGCTACAATAATCTTTCTGTAGTTGCGTTGACAATTTTGGTCATGGGGCTGTCTCTTGCTGCTGTCATCCTTCTTTGGATATGGTTTGGACACGTGGGCCCGTCATTTTCGTCCGAGACCTTAGCACAACAACAGAAAACTTTAAGAGAACAATATGGATTACCATATAAACCAATTATAACAGATCCGACAGTTCTTCAGACTCCTCCTTCTCTTAGGAACTCGGTAAATGGAAGTAGTAATAGTACTATAGACGCTCGCTACTAGTAGCAGCAATGGCGCAGCAATAGCAGCAGTAAATAAATGTAATTAGTTAACCTATTTCTATATGTATATTTTTTGCATATAATAGAGCAGGTTTGTTGCCAAGATACTTTCATTTATTTTCATTAAGCACTAGTTGGCTCTATTTAGTCAATCGTGTGCAGTTACCATCAAATGACAAGTTTGTTGTGTTGATAATAAATGGACCAGTAAGTAGAATGGTAACAGATCCCATTGAAATAGCAGTTAGATGACGAAAGAATGATGGTATACACGGTTTATACTTCTGTAGCACGTACAGTGGGTGATATAGTCGACGGAAATAACAGGGTGTATAAGTATATATTTTTGCTACACTATATTGGTAGATAGTGACATTTAGAAGAGCAGCTTTAATTAGGACTTTACCAACTTCTTCTTAAGATTGTCAAAAAGGACTTAAAATGATTAATAGAGAATGTAAAAAGTAACATTACCAATTTAATTCTTTTTTTATAAAAACTAAAATATTACTTTGATTTCAATGTCTCATGCTTACTGACTAGATGCTCCTTCTTACTCTCCTTTCCGTTTCTAATTTAAATTCTGGCAAACCTATCAACTTCTAAATGTATTAGCAGTTTCTGGCTAATTTTATACATTCTTGTAAATGTTCCTTTTCCTCATTTAGAATTGATTTTACTTTATCAGCAAATTTAGTATCCTTAACATCTTTTACCATTGCATCTAGGACTTCATAGTGCGTCACCTGTCCGACTTCTGCAATATATAGAAATTCTAGCGCCTCAGAGGTGTCAGCATCATTACCAAGGTATGTTTGCATAATTTGTGAAGCCTTTTGTTCAGTTTCTGCTGCTATGCTCTTGATATTTTCAGAATCAATTTTTTGTTGGTCTGAGGATGATTTTGATAATTTTTCACATAATTCTTCAAGTTGTGTCTGATGGTTGTGAGCTTCTTTTCTTATCTCTTCTACTTGTTGCTTTATACTCCCTTTATCTAGTAAACCTTTTGAAACAAGCTGGTCTACGACTTCACCTACCTTCAATCATTTCTGTGTCTATCATGTAGTTATTGCTACTAATCAAAATGACGAACAACAGTTAGACTATGTGTAATAAAACATTAGCGTTTTGAAGTTTCAAATAGTTTGCTCTTATTAGCTGGTCTACTTGTTATTAGTACCGAATTTTTCAGATTCTTAAATTGTTTTATTTTTTCAAAAAAGGTGAAAGTATATCCCTTCGGTGCTTTATGATAATCCTATTACCATTGCAAGAGATGTAAAGATGAAGTTAGGAGAATTATTCTATATATTACGTAAGTAGGCATACGATCTTAACGGGTAATATATGATTAAGAGCGCATAAAGGATTTTTCAGTAAATGTAAATAAGTCCTGAAAACTTGAGTTGTAGTTACCGCCGCTGTCGTTATTTCTTTCTCTAGTTTCCTCTTCTAGTTTTTCTGCACCTTGTATTCATCAGTATCATCACCACCACCATACAATATCTCACTTGATGTTTCGTCATCACTTGGAACTTGTTCTTTTCTTATCTTAGGCACAGAACCTAATACTTTATTTTTAGTATCTTCCACATCTTCCATTATATCTTTGAAACTACTGTTTTCATAATCGTCTTTGTTTTGGATTCTCTTTGTCTTTTTGCTCATAATAATAATAATGTGTGGATAATATGTAAATTAATTGTTGCAATGTTTTCGTTACTATAGAAGATCGAAATGAATGAAATGAGTTTAAAAAAACAACTCCTTTCTCTGCTATAAGGAATATAGCATTGAATGTATTGTTCTTAAATATCATATCGTATAGTTAGTTCTTAAATGTTGAGAAAAGTAGAATCAGATTATACGCTGATCCTATAGCCATTTATAATTGACATTTAAACTCTCCAATAAAAGATGAATATCCTAAGTTATTTCCTAATTTTTTGTTTATTTATTCAAATTTACTCACTGTTA
>JBJMFM010000263.1:0-9090 GCA_045808425.1 Nitrososphaeraceae archaeon
CTTCTTCCCTTTGGCAGACCTCGTGTAATCTTCTTCCACGGGATGACAATGTCTGTTACTTCACAAAACGTTTTGAGTGTCTTGACATAATTATGTAATGTGCCGGCTGCGATTTCTTTGTTTTCTACTCTATTTTTTTGATAATGTAAGAACCTAATGATATTATTAAATGCCCAGCTGGAATCATTTCTAGCCTTATATACAAATGAGTTAAAGCGATTGTCAAAAGTTACATCTTTATCCAAATTAATAGCATCAAAGAAACCGCGCAATCTTCTGAGGTAAGATTCTTTAGTGTAAGGAGACCTAATTCCATATGCAAACAGGGTATAGGGATCCATGTCTTCTTCTTGTAGTCGCTCTTTCTCGTGAATTTGATATTCTGACAATCTCTGATTTCACTTTTTTTTATTCTCACGAGTCCATTTAGAGAACTAATATCAGTGCGGGTTCGGTGGGATTCGGACCCACGACATTGTAACCCGTAGCACACCGACTGGTTAAGAGCCAGACGCTCTGCCTGGCTGAGCTACGAACCCGCAAGAATGAGCATTGGTTATCGATATTTAAACGAAACTAGAGGGGCTGTTGCTAGAAGGGTAGGATAACTAGCGAATAGTGACGGAAATGTTCATCCATCAGACGGCATACAATCCTCCATATTGGATCAATTGTAAACTAAGAATAGGCGGTCGTTTCTTAACTGTCTTTCACGTATCTTGCCGATGATATTGCTTTGCTTTGTTCTTTGCTCTAGTAGGCACAGTTATCCAATCATATGATCAAGATATAAAGAGAAAATATCCAGGGCATATGGCTTTGAAGAGCTAACCTTATCTTATAGTTCTAGAATACAAAAAGCGATAGTGTATGATAGTACTGTTAGTGAGACTGTGGCACTTTTTTTCAACAACTTTAAGATGTTGCCTAATACACCTATGGGAAGTAAATTAACACATTCCGCCATGTTCTCGTCTGTCAAATATTTCCAAAGAAGTTTAGGTTCTAAATATATAGTACATTTCACATCTCGTATATCTATCTGTCCAACTTCTAATTCAAAATATCCAGAAATAACTAACAGAAGTGATTAGTTATCCTGATGCCTGATTCTAATGCCAAACGATTGTTATGGTATGTGTTTGCTGGTTCAAAAGGTGGAGATAACAGAATAAAGATTATTGACTTACTAAAGGAACGTCCATATAATATTAATCAGCTTGCAGAAGCATTAGGACTTGATTATAAAGCGATTCAGCATCATATTATAGTACTTGAAAAGAATAACCTAGTGGGTAAAATAGGCGAAAAATATGGAATTTTATATTTCATTTCAAATTATCTTGAAGCCAATATAGAATCACTTAACGAGATAAGATCAAAGCTAAAAAAATGAAGTAAGCTTATGTATATGTACTGCATTTTTAATCTTCTATGACTATCATACTTTAAAAATATGGAATGATCTGGAAGAAGTAAATAAAAGAAGCCAAAACGATTTTCCGCTATTCCATGGATCCTTTGATATGTATAAGCGCAGTAGTATGAGCAATGCTAGGTAATTACTTAATTATGATAATGATCAACTGAGTCTATGGTTGGCTGAACTTTACTTACTTTATCATTTCCATGAGTTTTTGCCACACATTTTCTCAAATTCATATGCAATTATTCCCCCTACAGCCAGACCGGCAGCAAGACCAACAGGCCCGCCAATTACAAGTCCCTGCGCCTGACCACGCAAGACTACCAAAACCATGCTCGAGAAGCAACTTCTACTGCATAATCATCCGGATTTCCGGTTATTGAGACATGAATTTCACGTAAAGACCCAGCCCACACCTTAGGCGACTTATTAACGCCACTATACTTCTTAAAGTTATAGCATTTAGAAGCCCCTTGTACTCTAAAACAATCTTTACATCTTTTTGGCCTTCTAGCAACTGCTTTATACTATTGTATAAATTATCTAAATTAGTGTTTAACCCTTCATGGTCTTGTACTTTACTGACAAACAGAGAATTCATTTAGACGTATTTAAGCTATTAGACAAAAAAATTAACATTGAATTGTGATCTGGCATGTATAGACCAACAATAAACATATATAAAATGCACTCTACTTCGATGTTTTTGTTGAATGGATCGTATTAAGCGAATATCAAATGAACTTTTGGAGAAATATCATGACAGATTTAGTACTGATTTCGACGAAAATAAGGAAGCCATAAAACAGATAGCAGTCGTTAGATCTAAATTACTAAGAAATAAAATAGCGGGATACATAACATCATATCTTCACCGGCAAGCGGCAGAGAAAGAGATGGCTGTAGCCTCTCAAGCTGAAGAGATAACGGAATCAGAGATAGTAGAAGAAGAAGGATGATGGTGCAATTTGATAGATATAAAACTTTTAGGTGGTGTTAAAAAGGCAGTGGGCAGATCAACCCTTGTATTAGATAGACATGTTGCATCAATATCAGAAATTTTAAAATTCTTAAAAGACAATGTTGGAGAATCAAAAAATTTAGACGCTGATAACATCTTAGTAACGATAAATGGGGCTGATTCTTCTATGTTATCTCGAGATGAGAATATTGTAAAAACAGGAGACACTGTTACAATTGTAACTATTGTTCACGGGGGATAGCATATAAAAGCTGTGTATTAGGAGCATATCGACTATTGATCTTTGTTTATTGCATAACTGTGATTAATTTTTGCTCCTTCTTATCTTTCAGTTAAGTTATTTTTACTTGCTGGATACAGAAGCCTTCTAATCATCTTTAATTGGTGCTGAGCTTAGTCCGACTCACTTCGATAGTCATTGTGATCATCTCTTAGCCATCACTTCTGTTGTCACTTCCTTGGCGATTTAAATCTGAGAAAAACTATATGTGTAGCGTAGTATTTAATATTCACTGTATAGTATACCGATGAGTATAGCATATCATCACCGTACTTATGATTATCGACTAATGGAACGGTTACTATTACGATTGGCCAAAAAATGGGCTGCAGGTATTGATATGGAAGACGCTCTTTTGGCGGCCAAAAATTGTAATATAAGAGCACAAAAAGCAATTTTGAATTGTATTGGTGAAGATTATACTGAGCAAGAAAGGGTAAATCAGGCTGTCAAAGAATATTCTACTCTGTTAGAAAGACTGTATTCTGACGAAATTGAAGGGTCTATATCAATTAAGCTTACACAACCTGGATTATAGCTTAGCCATGATTTGTGCTTGAAAAACTTGAAGGTCATTACTGCAAGGGCAAAAGACTTTGGATTGATATCGAGTGTTCCGAATATACTGACAATACCTTAGCAATTTATCTTGAACTTGTCAATAATTATTACAAGAGTTGTTCTACAGTGTATAATTAAGGACACCCTACTTTTGTTAATCAACAGAAAAATTACGTAGCAATGCACATCAGATGATAAAAGAGTAAAAAATGATACAGGACATTATAACAAACTCAACCACGAAGAAATTTGTTATTTATGAGACTTTGATAAGGATTATTGTATTATTTGATCGACCAATTAATAATTAATTAACTTAGTGGTTACCACCGGTGCCAGGATGCATTAGTTTCATCATATGATATGTATTTAATATAATTGATATAGTCCGTCTTAAGTGCTCAAATGTCAAATATTCTCCAGTCGCGTATATTTGACATACCTATAGACTTAAGATTTATATGAACAACTAAAATAACCGAGTTACTGGAAAAATTAGAGTCAAATAATGAATATTGAAAGACAAATTTACAAATTCGGTACTACGTTTGTCTCAATTATTGGTGCTAACGCAATAGCAGCAAAAGATAGCGGGGCTGTAATTGACGATTTACGTCGCATATCAAATAAGGTATCAGTCCAGGCTATTGATGCTAACATTATTTATGGTATTGAGCATTTGCTTGAAGTCTTGAAGATAACCTTGCAATCTGAAAGAAGAAGAATAATGGTTGCAAAAAATCCTGAAACAGATCTTTTACTTAGACTATCTTATACTAACCAAATATCATTCGCATTAAAGTACGGAGGTATGAAAAATAATGCTAATTGCTGTTTTGTTATTTTCTCTAAAGATAAAGACGAATTATTGAAGGTTAACGACTATATCAATAGGTTCTTTAAAGCAGATAACTCTGTCCTAAAGCCTAATTCAGAAAAGAAAATGAGAATCTCATCCAAAATAGGTCTGAAGTCTAGCCCACTATTATTTGATGATGATTTTACTTTTATGAGGTTCATTTTAGAAAGATCGTGTCTTATTACAAGGTAATATTGTTATGATCAATATTGTTCAATATTGTTATTACCATTGACTATTATGTCGTTTTTCTATCACTGAGCTAAATATTTGATTGGATTTTAATACTGAAAGCCCAGTAAAGGCTCCAATAATTTCGATAAGTACAATCCACTCTGGATTTTTTAGATCTACTTTATTGTTAATTTGCCTTCCAACCGTTGCAATTATATCAGCAGAAGTCATAAAAGTGTGTCTCCTTTCTACCGTTATTCTAAATGTATCCTCACTGTGCATTTTTAGTGTAAGGTTCTTTGCAGCACTCTCTATATCTTCTAGTCTGGTATGTACCACTGATTCTATTGGTAAAAGTCTTAGAACATAACGGATCTGCCAGGGTTCACTTTTTATCAGTTCTCGCAATGAATTTATAACTTGAAATGGTTCAAGGTTAGTATATGCAATGACGATACCGTTAATGTCTGTAATTTGTGACTCTGGCTGGTTATCTCCAAGTATTTCAAGAAGATCTAAGATCTCTTCTTGTGCATCTCTCTCCCCATATCTGAAAGTGGAAACTATTAGATTGAAATTCATTAGTGCCATAGGGAAATAATTATTGATTTATTGCATCAAGTACTTTGTAAACTTCTTCTGATCTAATTGCTCCTTCTCTGATAACCTTCGGAGAGGTGGAATCTGATATATCCACTATTGTAGATTCGATTCCTTTTTCAACTGTTCCACCATCTAAAAGTGCATCAAAATCATCAAGAGAAGATGACATAACTTCTGAAGCACTCTTTGGTGGCTTTTCGCCTGATCTGTTGGCACTCGTGCCTACGAGATATTTACAATGTTTGAGCAACATTAGAGTACATTTGTTATTTGGGATCCTGACTCCAATAGTCTTCTTCCCGGCAGTCAATTTAATTGAAATATTTTTATCTCTGAGAGTAGATACAATGGTAAGTGCTCCTGGCCAATACTTGCGAGCTAGTAATTTTCCAATCTTATCTAGTGACACAATTTTCTCAACATCCTCTATACTCGATGCTAAAATAGGAAGTGGTTTTTTTTGATTCCGACCCTTTATTTTAAAAATTCTTTGAACTGAACTGTCATTATACGGATTACAGCCTATTCCATAAATTGTATCCGTAGGATATACGATTATTCCTCCAGAAGTTACAATTGATGCACATTTGTATATGTCTATATTGTTACTACAGTTGTACGTTATGTGCCCTTTTGTATTTATTTTGGTTTCCATCATACCTGTCTTCCTGATCCTCTAAACGGTAAGTGGCAAGATAATTTTCATTTCTTATCTATTAGCAAAGGTAGTACTAATAAAGGTAAGACAAGTTTAGAAATATCTTTACCACAATCAATTGCTATGTACTTTGAATATGACAGTTATATTAAGTACTGAGCCTAATGATGCAGCAATACGTTACATTTTATATAACAAAGCAGACATAAACAAGTATCTTTTATTCTTATTGATGGATCCACTTCAGGATCAGACTTGCCCTTCCTCTTGATTGCACTTTTACTTACGTATTTAAAGGCGAATAGAAATTATAACTGGGATAACATATGATTCCAGAGTCAGAACGGCCCTCTATCTTCTATGGCATGAGTTTTTATGTATGATGGAAAATCGAAACCAAGCTAAAAAATTGAATTGAATACATATATTTGTGGACAAGAAGTATCTCTTAGAGCTTAATAGTAAATGTCTATTTGTGTTCCTATCAGAATTAAACTGATGATGAAGTAATTCTACTTGTTTCGTGAGGTTTTATTTTATCCCACAATATACCTAGAATTGCACCCAATAGTCCCCAGAATATTCCAACAGATAATGCGCTTACAACTCTAAAATTCACTATCAAATCAATAGGTATTGTAATATTATCAGGATTTGGCGGAAACACGAGGTACGCGCCAGTCATTATGGCTGCGTAAATTAATGAAACTACAAGTTTTTTCTTTGGCGAGTTACTAGCATTGCTTGCAAATATCTTCACCCTGTTGTATACCAAAGCTAGTATCAATGTACTTAATCCTGAAATTGCAATAAATCCAATGAATAAGATCTCTCTATAGTATATTGTATTTGGGTCACCAACAGCAGGAGGATTTGCAGGATATTTTAGTGCAGGAACTAGAAATAAAACAAAAAACATTACAGCGGCTAAGAAAAGGGCTTTGTTTTTACTGCTTGAACCAGGTAATACATTTCTGGTATATGCGAAAACAATTCCAAATAATGCTGATACTGCTATGCCGTACAGACCAGCAGCAACTACTTCTCCTGCTTTCTGCCATATACGGTATTGCTCTTGTTGAGTAGAATTTATAACCTCTCCTTTGGCTAAGTCTCTTTGTGTTTCAATACCAATAGCCATATCGATAAATGGTTCTACCATGATTTGGTTAATTAAACCAAGAATAACACCTGCAACCACCCCTGAAAAAAGAGTTACTGCAAGAAAAGATGTAGTTCTCAATTTTTATTTCTCAGATTTTTAGTGGGCAGTTTTTTCCTGTCTTTCAGTATGAAGTCATCATGATACTGCTCATCATTATCATCTAGTTCCTAATGACACGGAAAGCCTGCTGCATGTCTCAAATCATGATTAAACTCATGTATCAACTTTAACTGATCATGATTCAAATGAACTCCTATGGGTGCAAACAATGCTTGTACCATCTGTCCTTGGTCGTACCCTACTACAAACATTCCAAATATTAAAATTCCAAGTAGAACACCTATCGCTATCTTGGGTACATCATTGTTTTCCTTAGCAACTTGTTTGATTATAACTGACATTCTATACCAGCAACACAATCCGTAATATATAAGCGATCGGTTGGTTTATCCAACTTATTGTTAATCATATGGTGAAAAAAATTTCATAGCTGTTTATCTATTATATTCTGTGTCTTTATTTGCAGTAGAGGAGTTAGGATAATAATAATATGCATACATATGTTAGAGCACTAACAAAAATTGCAAGTAGATATGCTCCAAGTAGAATGCTTTCTTTTGATTTAGTACATGTCTTTAAGACATTACAACTTTTGGATGAACATGGACATGTAAGCAGGACATTGTTATGTCAAGAACTGGCACTTGGTGAAGGTTCTATTAGAACATTGGTCAAACATTTGAAGATGCAGAGTTTAATAAAATCTACAAATGCTGGAACAAGGCTTACGCACAAAGGAAAGGCACTCTCATCGGAACTATTCCAATTGATCCCATCAGAAGCCAACATGCCCAAATGTTCTATTGCATTGGGAAAATTCAATTATGTGATTTTGCTAAAAAATTATAGTTTTGCTGTAAGATCAGGAATAGAGCAAAGAGATGCTGCAATAAAAATGGGAGCATTGGGTGCTACTACATTGTTATATAAGGACTATAAATTTGTCATGCCAGGTGCATACAACGAAGACTCATTACAGAAAGAATCAGATATTGCTAATTTGCTAATTGATAAACTGAAGCCAAAAGAGAATGATGTGATTATAGTAGGAAGTGATAATAAAAATCTTAGATTAGCAGAATTTGGTGCAAAAAATGCAGCACTACTTACTATAATGGGCCATGAAACACATACATAAGCGCGTATACAATAGAAGTATAGTACTTGTAATAGTTAGTCGTTGTAACAATTGCTTGCAAAAATCCGATAACAATTCTTTAAAAATCCAGGCAATTTTACCAATTAGAATACTACTTATACACAGAGTACTGTAAAAGAATACTATTATTTCTCTCAAGTCTAATCGATATCATCTAATCATATAATTCGTGTACGGCAGATATAGTATTGCAGTGTATGTCATATACTAACAGTTTTTTAATAGGAATTTAATAGGACTTTTTTGAAAATTGTTCTTTCTGTTCTTCTTGTTTGTCTATCTTATGTTTCTTGGCGATTTCTTTTTTTACGATATTGACGCGATGAATAGCTATAAATTCAAGATATCATCTATGTTAACAATTTTTGGAGGATGAAACTTGTGGCTATTTAGTTGCATATATTTATCATATTAAACTTAGTTCGAATCATAGCCAATAACTTGAGTCAAGTTTAAACGCCTGGGCGTTATACTAGTAGTTATATGACAGCAGAAAATCAAAAGAGGGAAGTGTCATGTCCATACTGTGAGTCCAAATTCAAAGATAGGATAGAACTATCAAAACATATTGATGGCGTTCATACAGGTTTGGGATTATTAGAGGGTAATACTAAAAGATGGTGAGATCAGCAAAAACAAAACAAACAAAAATATTCACGAGCATATCTGTTTAATATTTTTTTCAGAGAAGCGTATAGCAAAATATATCTAAATGGATTAGCTAAGAAATAATATATCTTTTCTATTCTATTTTTTATATTCATAAAAAATATTAGCATAAATAACGTGTTTCATCTCTATGATTGCAATATTCAATGTTATTCATAATGCAAATATTGAATTCATATAATAATAATATCAAGAATTCCAAGAATAGATCTCTGTATGTAAGGGATGAGTGTATGTTGTGAACAATATGCATTCAACATATTCGTAAAAGATTGATAATCATAACGTGATCAATATTAAATATTTATTAATTTATTACATGAAGGCACATTGCCAAAAACACATAGTTAAAGAACCAAGTTATTGTTATTGCTAAAAAATATATTCAAAAGACTAAACCTTGGGCTGACAGACATTCGAATGTGTAGTATATCCACAATTGCTATGTCTAGCAATTCTTGCAGCATAACAACGGCGGGAGGTATTCAATTAAT
>JBJMFM010000264.1:0-3847 GCA_045808425.1 Nitrososphaeraceae archaeon
CAAAAATTTGTAACTGTCACAGATGGTTTTTGGTTGATAGGATATGGATTTTTATCTCTACATTTATTTACTGTAATTAAGTCATTATGTAGGAGCAGTAATAATAGTGACGTAATTAATCCAAAATTTGTGATCATAGGATCAATCATTATAGCAGTTGTATTTGTTAGTTTTAATGTGTTTAATTTAGCATCTTCAGAATTTATCGATATGTCTGAACAAAGAGTCGACTTGACTTCTGTAGTTGTAACTATTGCATATCCTGTTTTAGATTTGATTTTGATAATTCCTTCTTCCATAGTACTCCTTAGATTGCGCAAAAACTACCAACATTCTATTCCGTGGTTTCTTTCTTCGATGTCATTATTGATATGCAATAGCAGATGATGGATATCTAATTGATTTTGTAAATGGAAATTCACACCACCTAATATTCTGGGATCTATTCTATGTTATGGATTTCATAATCATGGCTGGTGCATTATTTTGGTATAACAGATAGCATATCACTTCAAACAGAAGATCTAGAAAAACCATAGAAATTGAACCATAAATACGAAAATAGAAAAAAAGGAATGAATCAATAAATGGGATCTTCTTATATATGGATATTTGACTGCCAATCCGATAGTACTTGGATTCAAACTATGACGATAAATATGGACTGGTAGGAGGAAACTGTAAGATGCATCAAAAGTAAGAAAGCTGAAAACCGTATCTTAATCTTTCGTTTGCCACTTTGATTAGAGTTATGGGAGTCGTGATATACCAATACCTGTTATTTGCTACCTATTATTATCTTATCTTCGATTTTCTTATTACTGACTTTTGATTGATATATCCGTGAACTAAATTCTACAACTTCGATAACCTTATTTAAGACTATCAAGATGGGAAAATATTATTTATCGGTGCTCTAGAATGAGTGGATGTGATAGGGCATAATAGGAATGGAAAATAGATAATAGACGAAGGATATGCTCTCAATCAGTAACTTTTACTGCAGCTATGATGACTAGCGAGAGCATGTATGAAGGAATCATTGTTCAACTCAAAAGGATGGGATAATAATCTATATACCAAAGAGAGGAGTTATCTGCCCACATACATATAGCCCATCATCATTACTTGTTATTGTTTTTGTGGGCTTTTATTTTATAACTAACGAAGGTCACTGGATATTTTTGCTCTAATATACCTTTATCAAATCTATGATGCTGATAATATTTGCTCATTATTGCTGTCTTTTCATTTTGCTTTTCTATACTCTCGATTTTGAAATGACATGAATAACAATAATGGCATTTAATACAAATATGAGTAGTCCTTTTGTTACAGTCGATACACTGACTATACGATGGTTTGATATATGATGTAATATACTCATGCATACTTGATGTGTATATAGTTCAACGAATCTAGTAGATAAATCCTGGAGTGTATTACAGGGAGGGGGCTTAGTCAAAATGAGATCTTATATCGTAATGATGCATTCTACCGTCGTATTTTTGATGATGCTAGGCAACAAAAATTGTAGGTTGGAAGACAAAGAGAAGCTGTGAAAAGAAACTATCTATCGCTGTTTACGATGTCCTAACTGAAAAGAAATATCCAGAAGATAAAGCTGACATGCTAACCACCAAAATTGTAGAATTGGCTAAGCGTAATCTTCCATGATTCACAGCAAAGGGGAGATACAGTATGGCACGGCCACTATACCATATCATATCATTAAAAGCAAGCGTGTTAAAACCTCTGAAATCATAGTAGACTCAGACAGGGTCACAATTAGAACGCCATTAGACAAAAACCTGGCCGATATCAAGAAGATCGTTTCAGGCAAGGCTTCATGGATACTAAAAAAACAGAAAGAATACAGAGAAACCATCCCGCAAATCATAAAACCGACTTATAGAGAAGGCTCAACTCTGCCTTATCTTGGAAGGAATTATCCTTTAAGAATAATAAGAAATCAACCAGAATATAACATAAAATTTTTTGATGGAGAATTTGTAGCAAAAATAAAATCATCAAAACCATTTTCTATCAGGATTAAAAAGCTCTATGAAGAGTGGTTGATAGAGAAGGCTAAATCCGTATTCAAACGCAAGATAGATGAATATTCAAAAAAACTTGGTGTTAAAGTAAAAAGGATTGCTATAAAGCATTTGAAAAATAGATGGGGCAGCATGACAAAAGATGGCTCAATTAACATAAACTTAAACCTTCTAAAGGCCTCTGAAGATGTAATTGATTATATAATAGTGCATGAATTATGTCATTTGAAAATAAAGGAGCATTATTATCATTATTGGGATTATGTACGTAGATACATGCCTAATTACGAGGAAAAGATCGAATGGCTTAATATAAGCGGAAATCAGCTAATTTAAAACATTACCGATCCATGTCATTCTAAACCTAATTCAATGACATTACTGTAATTCTCGTCTATCCAGATCCACCTACTCCAGGGTCATCCTGTCCATTCTTTTTAAATCTCTTCCAGATCAGGTGTTCGCTGAAGGACAATTTGAATAGAATCCAATTATTCAAAGCTTCAAATACACAAAATTCTTCATTATGTGTATCATATGGATAAAGACTACGAGATATTGTTAGAAAAGTTCTTTGAAGATGAACTTAACCCTACGGTAAATGATTATCAGAGAAATTATTAATGATCTTAAGAGATACGATTTAAGCAAAATTGTAGAAAATGAAGTAGATTTTATTGTGGGAATGGTTGTCAATAAAATGTTAAACAAGTATTCCGCTCACCTTACTAAAGACAGCAAGGAGCTTACATATGAAGAAAAGGAGGTTTTTTATCGAAACGTAGGGATGCTTAATTTAAGATATTCAGTAAGACGGTTGACAGAAATATAATATTGATATATTTGATTACTTTTAGGAAGCCAGAAGTTGCCCCCGTG
Source organism: Nitrososphaeraceae archaeon (assembly GCA_045808425.1). Lineage (GTDB taxonomy): Archaea > Thermoproteota > Nitrososphaeria > Nitrososphaerales > Nitrososphaeraceae > JAFAQB01. The sequence goes on from JBJMFM010000264.1 coordinate 2,937, forward strand.
TTTCTTAAATACATAATTTCTTTATTATCGATACATGCCTACATTTGGTTTCGGTAGGAAAGAACGTTCTCAGTTCTTTACCACAGAGATAACAAATAAAGTAGATTTACAAGAATTAAGAAAATACATCATATACTTAATCCAAATGAATAAGTATTCGTGGTCGCTAGACAATGTAGACTAAACCACGTGGCTTCGCCTTTACGCCTAGCATTATCTTTGGTCCTGATAGAAGAATCATAATTAAGGACCAGATCTAGGTGCGTTAAGAAGCATCACAAATTACTGCAACAAAAATTTGTAATATGTGATAGATCAGATTTGGGCAGTCCCCAATCCCTTTCTAACACATTGTCTCATAAGTTCTTCTTTCACAATATTCATATAGTCTATCTTCTTGCTGATATCATCGTTCTTCTTTTGATACGTCGGTGGAAGGCTTGGCCAATAAAAGCCTGACTTCCTACCTGCTAAATAATCTACAAAAGATACCAAATTTGCGTTTCCACCATGAGTATTTTGTATGTGTCTTTTAACATTAGATTTCCTTGAGGAGTACATATTGCGTATATTTGACACTGCAGCCGCATCGCCATCATCCAGATCATTCGTTTTGCATGGCGACCGCTATCGAGAATCTCGTGTGTACTCGTCGCGCCGCCGCAACCACGGCCCGGTCTCCTTGCGCCCCTTCGGCGCCCTGTCTAGCCACTGGTACATCCCCCAGAGCGCGTCGAGGCCGCGCGCGTAGGCGGAGTAGGTGTGGTAGACGACGCCGTCGGAGCGCGAACGCACTCATGCCCGGCGCCTCGCGAGTGTAGGTGGGGACGTCGGTGCCGGTCATGGTCGCGAACTCGGCTGAAAAGTCGAGGCTTGCTCGAAGCCGGCCTTGACGGCCGTCTGAGCCGGAG
>JBJMFM010000265.1:0-3837 GCA_045808425.1 Nitrososphaeraceae archaeon
ATATGAATTAGTGGATAACAAACTAGTAAATCCATTACTTTTATTGGATTTACCATCTAACCGTAATCAACATAATGGTGGTCCAGTTGTAATAGGTCCTGATCAGAAAGTATATGTCGTCATTGGTGACATAGCTCACAGGAGCAAAGCTCAAAATTATAAAGAAAATAGAGATGCAGATGGCACCAGTGGTATATTAAGAGTTACACAAGATGGCCAAATAGTATCTAATCCTCCTCTTGGAGATACAATGCCATTAGCTCTGTACTATGCTTATGGCATACGCAACAGTTTTGGAATGGATTTTGATCCTCTAACTGGTAATTTATGGGTTAGTGAAGCTGGTTTTGTTTTTGATGAACTTAACCTGGTTAAGCCGGGATTCAATAGCGGATGGGCAAAGATTGATGGGATAGCATCTATGTGTAAACCAGGAACATGTACTTATTTGAATGGTAATGTTTCTTCTTCTCCTTCTTCTTATCTAGATAGTTTAGAAGATTTTGGCGGAAAAGGAAAATATAGTGATCCTCAATTTGTATGGGCGGGTAATCCTACTCCTACTGCAGCCAAATTCCTCAACTCTGACAAGCTAGGAAAACAATATGAAAATGACTTGTTTGTGGGGGACTTCAATTACGGAAATCTTTATCATTTTAAACTAAATGAAGATAGAACAGGATTAGTACTAGATGGCCCACTTGCAGACAAGGTAGCAAATGCTCCAAATGAAACTAAAAGCATAATATTTGGAACTGGATTTGGCGGACCTACTGCACTTTTTATCAAGAAACACACAGATATTGGTGGAATTACTGATATAGAAGTTGGTCCGGATGGTTATTTGTATGTTCTTACATTCAGTCAAACACAAGGAGCAATATTTAGAATTGTTCCTAAATAATTGATGAGAAAGACAATAGATAAAGAGTGCAATAAAGAAAGGAAATTATTAATCTATCTTCTTGTTCTTATTTTGACTTTCAGACGACATATGTTTCATTTGCATTGTTATTAATTCACTCTTCTTCTTCTTCCTCAACAATCAAGGTACTAGACATTTATTAATAGCCATAACTAACTGTATAATTCAGACAGTTCATCTTATATAATATTATGATTAAGATCTCTCCAATATTATTTATTTATAAGTATGATTTATTTATAAGTATGAAATTCACTATTATACGATTACACGAAATGCCAATGTCATCTAGCCGCTCAAAATTATCGTCATCATCATTGTCGGTATTAGGAGGATTAATAATTGCTACATTTGTTTTCGTTGTTCTTACCACCACCACCACCACAACCATAGTAACAACAGCAAAAGCACAGACAAATGAATTCAATGTATATAAGTTTGACAATAACGGTAACTTCATTTTAGGCTGGGGTTCTACTGGTCCTGGTCCTGGACAGTTTTACCATGCTCATGGCATTGCAATTGATCCTTCTTCAGGAGATGTGTATGTATCTGATCAGGGCAATTTTAATAGCAGAGTACCTCATCCTGATGCAGTACCACACATATCAAAGTTTACTGCAGATGGCAAATTTATTACAAAATGGGGATCAGAGGGCACAGGTGATGGACAATTTACACGACTAGAAGATTTGGCTGTTGATCCTTCTTCAGGAAATGTGTATGTTGCTGAATTAGGAAATGGTCGAATATCAAAGTTTACTGCAGATGGCAAATTTATTACAAAGTGGTCTAGTACTACTAATAATAATAATCCAGCTACTTCTGCTGCCGCAGCCACTACCACCACCACCACTAATAACACTCTTATTCAGCCATGGGGAGTAGCAGTAGACTCTTCAGGAAATATTTTGGTAGATGACAAAGGCAGAAACATGGCCTTCAAGTTTACAAGTGATGGTAAATATCTTCAAACACTAGTCCAAACAGGACCAGCTGATGGACAATTGCAACATCCTCATGGCCTTGCAATTGATTCTTCAGGTAATTTCTATATTGCTGATCAGGTACATGCAAATGTTCAAAAGTTTTCTCCTGATGGCAAATTACTCCAAAAGTTCGCTTCTGGAGGCAAAGGCAAAGGTCCAGTCCTCAATATTCCTCACGGCGTGGCAGTTGACTCTTCAGGTAACATATTTGTGGCCGATTCAGGAAATCATCGTGTTAAAAAGTTTGCCCCAGATGGTACATTTATTAAAAGTTGGGGTAAATTCAAAAGCCCGCATGATGTCGAAATTGATGCTTCTGGTAATGTATATTTGATAAATACAACAACTGATTAGGTATTGCTGTCCATATTTTCATTTCTATAAATGGCTCTAATAACAATACAGCATAATCATATGACATCAATAATCCCATTACTAGTTGTAATCATTATGATAATAATAACTGCTAACACTGAAATTATTACTTATTATGCTATTAATTCCAGTCATTCAGCTTATGCGCATAATTTTGTTCCTGCTCTAGCTGCAACTTTTCTCACCAAGATTAATCAAATTAGAGTACAAACACAACTAGTAGAAAATGATATTCCACTGAATCTCTCATTAGCTAAGCAACATGCAGAGATTGCTTCTGAACTTTTCGATAATAATACTCAAAATGACCTGTATTATAATGCAGAAGGAAATAACGGATTAGCAAAAACGATATCAGACGATATCCCATTGGCATTAAACAATTTGCAGAAAGCAGTTAGGACGATATCAACAACAGCAGCATCAAATCAGTCAGAGCAGCCACAACAACAAACTACTACATCAAGTTCAGTAATTAAAGAAATTAAACAAATGGTTAACAATATAAATTACATTCTAGACAAAGCTATCTATGTAAGAATAGGCAAATCCGACTTGACTAATTCTACAGTTCATGCGCTTGTACTTGCCGATATTACAGAAAAAGCATATAATGACTATTCATATGCATTTGGAATAAAACCTGTTATATTTTCAGGATCTTCTTCTTCTTCCATGATGATGAATATGAGTAGTGGGATGGGAATGGGAACGATGATGATGGGCAGCAGTCCCAATTCCAGTAGTAGTACTAACAGCTCTGCTAAAAATGATCTACCAATGACAAAAGACAACAATGACAACAGTACTGTGGTAAATACTACTGCATATCAACAAGCACAAGGCTTAGCTATGAGAGCACAACAGATGTTCAATAATGACCTAAAACCCACATCTTCAGTTAATGGTCCTTCTTCATCATCTTCTACCAATTCCTCTCCATCTTCTACCAATACCACTATAACCACTGCTATTACAAAGATCGAAAATAGCCTAATACATTTGAAGAATGCAATAGATGGTAAAGCTCCAACCATGGATGTTATGAAAATTGTACATGGTGAGATACATCCTGTTTTACTAATATCTTATAAGTTGCAGCTAAAAGGCGCTAATAACGATAATGAAGTTAGCAACAGCTATGACTAGAAGTAAGTAACAGCTAAATTATATACACTAAGCCATTGTATCAGAAAAGGAAAACTTAAGTTTCAAGTATGAAAATAAACAATAATATGTATAGGAATGCGAATTACCGTCATCACCATTATTACCTACGCATTTCTTTATTACTTTATTAGTGTCATTATTAGTGACAATAGCAGTCCCACTAGCCCACAGTAAAAAGAAGAGAAGGGAAGAGATGAGAAGAGTAGAAGTACTAAAGCATGTTAGTTAGCTAACCCTACTCTCCCGGAAGAGGAGCTGCTGATGGAGCTAAATTAGTTGGCGGTGCTTCTGCTCCTGTTGTAGTTGTATTTGCCGACGTCATATTTGATAAATGTAATTTCACTGTTTTTGGAATACCACATATCCTTGATTCTGTTG
>JBJMFM010000266.1:0-3249 GCA_045808425.1 Nitrososphaeraceae archaeon
AATACTGTATGTCTCCTATTTTTGATTTGAATGTATTGCGTGTTGCAGCACGAATGGCTTGAAGCTAACATACAGAATAAACTTATAGAACTTGACCATGAAGGCATTGTAGGCAATGTAGGCTCTACGGAAGCTGAGAGCTCTTCTGTAGAGGACTGCCATGCAAAAATTGTAAATAATCAATCAAATAATGGTGAAAAATCAGTAGATACGATAGAAAATCATGTAGATAATACAACACAAAAAGATACCAAAGAGCCCATAGTGTCAGAGGAGCCTACAGAGCCTACATCAACGGTCTCTGAGCTATCAAAGAATGACATAGAAGAATTCTTTAATGATAACCCTGGCACTCCTTGGAAGTGGGTAGAGCATACAATAGAAGTTAGTCCGTGCCGTTCTATAATCCATCAAGATGAAGATGGATGGTATTATTGTAAACTGCATTCAGTGATAAAACATGAACATGCAACGCGTGCAGTCAGGTTAAGGAGCCTGAATTTGAGTGAGATAGAACAGCATTGCAAGTATCATAAACCAGAAGTTCACAAGGCAGAGATATTGAAGCAGCTTGGACTAGAGGCACAAGGGAAGAGTTGGGAGACACGATGACGTGCCAATTAGTAAAACAAAATTCAGGTTTTTTCAGCAGGTATTAGTACTACGTTTGTTATGATGGGGAACTCTTTTAGTATTGATATAATATCCTAAATATAACTGCCTAACATGGTTCCGCAACTATAGATCAGACTGTATAAATACTATAGTACAATATTATGATATATGGGTCAAGAAAATATTACTATAAAAATTATTCGACCTACACATACTTCGAGGTTCTCAAAAGCTACACTAATAGAAGATACATTAAAGATAACTTCGTGGCAGCTAGAAAATGAGACAACCTCATGATGAATGCAAATAAACAGATAGGTAAAAAAAGATGAGTGCTAACAACAACGGCAATAAGCAATTTCTCCTCAACCAATTAGTGCGATTGGGAATATTTTTAGGTATCAGTCTTACAATCTCTGTGCTAGTCCCATTTCCTATATCACTAGTTACTATAATAGCGGTGTTCAGTTTGTTCAATCTTCTCTATATGAGAAGGAGAATGATAAGAAAGATGGGAATGGGAATGAGAGGAGGAATCTCTGGTTCACAGTCATCGACGTCGTCTTCAATGTTTGGAGACACTTCTTTAAAGTACTATTGTATGAGTTGTGAAACACAGCACAAACAAGCTTCTTGTCCCAAATGTGGTTCTAAGATGAAGAGAGTAGGCTCTTAAATTAAATACAATAACTCTAACGAACCTGATTCCTCTGTTTTCACTACCTTTATTCTTATAATATATCCGATATTCGATCCTTGCTTTCTCGATGTGCTCAGAAAGCTCATAATCTGATAGACATTGAAAGCTATTAGCCACGAGTGCTATCTCAAATATCACCAACATCATCTTGTACTTTTTCTGTAAAAGTCAAGTCATAGTGGAATATATATGATAAAGGAATAGGATTGATCTATCAATTAATAAAATATTATTTGAGAATTTATAATCGGTTCAGAGTACTAACACGGATAGAATTGTATTTGTCAAGAAGGATAGTTAAAGCTCAAGGGTGTGATATGGGTCGAGAATATTTTTGGTGTCAATGCACTTTACATTTAACTTATCATTAAATAAGCAACAGTAGTCGCATTGCATCTTAAACCTTATTCCGAATTCCATATATGGTTCCACGATATATAGAAAGATGTAATAATACTAAAAATAAAATCTATCCTTATCCATATGAATGAAAAAAGGCATTGTAAAAACTGTGGTGACCAGATTGGTGATGACAGCAATTCTAGTGAGTTCTGTTCAGAGCAATGTGGCGTAGAATATCAACTAGAACACAAATAGTAATCCTATCTGTCTTCATCGGCCCATCTGAACGATTTCCAAGAGTATTATATATAGAACGTAAAAAACTCAACCTCTATAAACTTTATAATCTTATCAATTATTGCATATATAGATACATATGGTAGACTTAGTTTTGGGCAGGGGTATAACAGATATTGTCCGCGAAGCACCATTTTTTGCCAGCATATTTAGAAAATACATTGGCATTAAACTCTTTCATTCAAAGCCTGCAATATATGGCTCGGTAGACGTTAACAATATTTGTAACTTGCATTGCAGTCATTGTTATTGGTGGTTGAATAGAAAAGATGATGCAAGAGATCTGAGCGCAGAGCAATGGAGAGAAATAATTAGAAACACTTTCAAAAAGCAACATGTTTATATTGTGACCTTGGTTGGTGGTGAACCTACAATGCGTCCAGACATAATTCAAGTTTTTTGTAAAGAGATGCCAAGAAGAGTATGCGTTGTAACAAATGGAACATATCCATTGAAGAGATTTGAAAATCTATATTTTTATTGGATATCCTTAGATGGAACAGAAGAAGTACATGACAGCATCAGAGGCAAAGGTGCATATGCGAAAACAAAACAGAACATTTTAGAGTATATAAAAGGGCCGGATCGTAAAGGCAAGCCATTATGGAAAGATATATGGATTACAATGACAATAAACTCTTTAAATTATAACACTATTGGAAATTTGGTAGAAGAATGGAAGAATAAAGTAAATAAAATAGGATTTCAATTTCATACACCATTTATAAAAAACGATCCTCTATGGATGCCATTTGGAGATAAACGCACCAAAGTAGTTGACAATCTTATTGCTTTAAGAAATAAATAACCAGGTTTTGTGATCAACGGAGAAAAGCAGTTGTCATTGATGAAAGGCAACTGGGGGGGAATAGGTACTACTCCAATACAGTGTCCATCGTGGGCAATACTGTCTTTAGATCACATGGGAAGGATAAAGCAACCATGTTGTATAGGAAGCGCTGATATCGGTAGTAGTAGCAAAAATGCAGCAAAACCAATTTGTGAAGAATGTGGTCTTGGTTGCTATTCAATACTTGTTGCACAGGGGATTACTGGTAACTAACTCCTGAAAATCCATATGTGCACACAAGGATGTACTATTGAGGAAAGAGAATTGAGACATGTACAAAGACAACACATCTGATCTCCCCCCCATACACTTGGCATATACTCCAAGTAGCAAAATACCTGCTATAGATCCACATTCCACACTTTTTCGATAATACCATTTTTGCGTATTGGAGTTGATCATGGTGATGTTTTTCCATATTTTGACATAGAAATAAAATTTAGTG
>JBJMFM010000267.1:0-3955 GCA_045808425.1 Nitrososphaeraceae archaeon
TTGATTCTAAAGCGACAAAAGAAGAAGATATCTACAAAACAACCAAAATGGGAAATACATGCATATTTTCTGGATGCTTGTAATTGTGACTGGGGATGTCCTTGCCAATTTAATGCTAAACCTACTCATGGTAATTGTGAAGGGGTTGCTGGTTATCATATACTAAATGGTAGTTATGACAATAGTAGAGTAAGGCAGTAGAGGTATGTATCCTTCTGTGTATCATCCAGTAAACGATAAAGCTAATTAATTCCAATATATTGTAAGCGTGAAGATGGAACACTCTCAAAATCATGCATAGGAAATGGAACATTTGAGCTAGCCATATAAAAGGCATAGATACACATCAGCAACAGCTCTTACATATCATAACTATGTCAAACTGTTCCAAAATACATTATCGGAAAAGATTACAAGATTACTCCCGTAAGTCCAACAACAACCGATGTTCTTATAAATAGATGCAGCTTGGCAGCAGAAGATATTTCACAATAAATGAAATTGAAAAAACGATAGGAAAATAGCAAAAGCAACTGCAATTTCATTTATTTCTTATCTTCTCTATCTGCAGCCTGATGAAGGCAAAGTAATATCATCAGTAACAACAAATCAAGTGTTCTAAGATTTAACCACTGAGTGTTAGACATGCAATAATATATTTATGATGCTATTTTTAATAGATACGGTGAAGAGTTATTTGTAGGTAAGGTAGGTCTTGCTAGTATTAGATTTGTCTAATAATTTAATATCATTACCATGTCTTAATTCTAGTGTCATCCTTACGCTTTATGGCGGTTTCTCCTCTATCATGAGCAGGTCCTAATGATGGACCACTTCCAGTATAATCACCAGTAACCTCTTCCACAAAATCAAAGTCATTTAATCTTTTAAGGATGTTTGGCGTCACTCTCATATGTGTTACATAATGAGTACCATTATCATAGACTGCGGGAACAGTACCAGTGGTTTCTAGTATATGATTTCTGCACCATTCCGAATTCGTTCCTTGTTTTGCGAATACCTCTATTGTATAAAATGGCCCAGTATCTCTATATTTTTCTAGATCCTCACTAATACGCATAAGTATATCATGTATAAGGTAAGAATCTACCTTAGGAAATAGTTGAAGGTATGTTGCTTCTATCTTCTTTTTTTGCTTATTTAACGACTCGAGTTCAGAATATAGTTTACTTATAGCTTCGCCTTCAATCTGATTTGCATCAGATTTCATATTTTATATGCATATCTGATGTTAATAAACATTAGTCAACTTGAGCATTTGCATCAAGATGGAATAGGTAGCAATAGAGGAGGAATCAAATAGGGCACATGCCTTGTTGGCCGGCTTGAACCCTCGGGTATGCTTTTGTCTTATTCCTTTGAGCAAGACTTATCACATACTTCTATCCTGTTCCCTATTGCCATTCTATTATGCTACATTCGGTTATATGAACATTGAGTGCAATCATCTAGCATCTTAAGGTTGAAATACATTATATCATTTCAAAGACAATATGGCAAAGTTCATTGAAATGGATGACCGTGTCAAACTCTCATCACAACTAGAAGAGGATGTTGGCCCAATTGTCTTTGTAAACAAGTTTACTGTGAACTCCGAGGATGTTGATGAGTTCCTGAAGGCTTGGGAAGCCGATGCCACATACTTTAAGAGCCAGCCTGGACTCATTTCAGCTCAGCTCCATAAAGGCATTGGCGGCAGTGGGATATTCATTAACTATGCGATTTGGGAGTCTACTGCACAGTTAAAGAGGGCTGTTAACAACACTGACTTTCAGACCAGACTATCAAAGTATCCTGCTAGCACAACCATATCTCCACATATCTTCAAGAAAGTCGCAGTTCCAGGAATCTGTGTGGAATGAATTTGCATCTAGCTCTGCTAGGTCAAATGAGAAACTAAAACTGTCGAGTAATATGCTCATATATATTATACTAGTGTATGATCCACGTCATCATAGTTGAGTTGGTTATTGGTAAGCCAGCTCTGAAATTTATCATCGATGAATTTGTGAAATTGCCAGAAGCGTTCCATATAGATATTCTTTTTTGGATCTGAAAAATTTCGGCCGTATTTACGAGTATTCCTATGTACAAGGTTATGCCACCCTTCAAGAGCGTTCGAAAACTCTACTGACTTGAGGATAGAATCTATAACAGGTCTATAAGGTGGAGAAGTGTTGGCCATAGGGCCAGCAGTCAAAGAGGTATCAAACTTTGAGATGTAAACTGTAAGCACTTCATGATGGAATGAGAGAAAGCCAATTGGAGAACCTCCAAAAGTGCCAGAACCAGTCATCATTTCATCCATATGCCATTTGTAATGTATAGTTGCAAATTTGCGCAAGAATTTAGTTTTCGTTTCGTTGGATATTAGCTGCAACCGTTCTCTCAAATCAGTTACTACAGGTTCAATTACCAATATGTATGAGAACTTGATGGATATTATTAAGTTTTTATAGGCTTGAGAGAATATACTAATATTCTTCACAATATAGTGACATGTTTATGCAAAAAATACTTAATACTCTGCTTAATGAGCGGTAGTACATGACTATTTTAGACTGACTCATTTGTAGAGCTAGAATTTTACCTAGATGACAGAGCTGACAAACTAAAATAATAATGCATGTGTATTCTTACCTTCCAGTAAAAGACTAAAGCTAGCCATTCATAAATTAATCTAATAGTGACATTCAAAGACCTCAAGAAAAGAGTTAGTTTAGAAGTTTCACAAGAGCAATCTAGGCTATTTGATAGGTTGCAAGGTAAACCATTTTGGATATGGGACAAAAAAAGCAGCATAAGCAAGAGGACATTAAAAACAAATGGAGACTGTTGCTTTCATATTATTGGTTTAGTAGTGGTGACTATCTAACAAGTAGGACAGGGCAATGAGCGTGTTGTACTACTCCATTTGCTACACTCCCCATCAAAAATCTCTTTAAGCCAGTTCTTCCCCTGGTTCCAATGACAATTAGATCTACATCATTGTTAGCAGCATAGTCTATAATAGATCCTGTAATGGATTCAACATCTCTAAAAGTGGCTGTCTTTAGCTCAGTAACACCTTCATTTCTTGCCATATTTCTTACTTTGTCGAACCAAGATTGAACTTTATCTTCTAGGTCTTTATAATACTGCTCTATTGCAGGTGGATAACCTGCATAGCCATAATATGGCACACCTTCTATAACATGGATACAAAATACCTGTGCATTCTCATCCTTTGCAAGCTTTACTGCATATCTAGCGGCATTTAGTGAACATTCAGAACCATCTATAGGAACAAGTATCTTTTTTATCTGTACTTTGCGATTGTTGTTGGTATTGTTACTCGCTATTACTTTAGCTTCTGCCTCCATATTGATTAAAATGTTATGACTACAATAATAACAATAGTATGATAGGTGCTTAAATGTACATTGTTTGGCATTTAAGCCTCATTGTATAGGCCTTGCCTGTATCAATTAAACATCGAATATAGGATAATAATACATAAAGCTACCTTTCACAAATCATACTATGCGTGAATATGAATAACCCTTCTTTTTCACGAAGGAAATATGAATAATTTGAGCTCGTCTATGAATAGTATAGAATGGCGTAGAAGCAAAGTACAAGAGCTATCAAGTCAGGGCTATAACCAGTCATAGATATCTAAAATACTGCAACTAAGCCAGCCTACTATTAACAGAGATATAACATATCTCAGACACCAAGCAAAAGAGAATATCAAAAGATACATTGATGAAAGACTGCCAGAAGAATATGAGAAATGTCTAGTGGGATTAAATGCAATTACAAGAGAAGCATGGAATACAGCACAGAATACAGAAGATAAAAGAGAAAAGATACAGGCATTATCATTGGCTAAAGAATGTTACTCTATGAAGCTAGATTTACTTACAAATGCTACTGTGGTAGATGATGCTAT
>JBJMFM010000268.1:0-3297 GCA_045808425.1 Nitrososphaeraceae archaeon
ACGCTTAAGTGCTATCCCATCTACAGCCTGGAGAATAGAAAGTGTACTTGCTGCTATAATTGCTGTAGCAAATCCAATCCAAGCAAGTACAGAAACTGTCATAGATTCGGACTGTACAAGCAATCGGAATAGAGCTACAAATCCTCCAGTGAAAATTGTAATTCCTCCTACAAACTGACCTATATGAGCAGATATCCATGGTGGGCTATTGGCATATTCTGCAAATACACGTAGGTGGTTGGTTGGATCTTCTCTGCCAGCATGGAACGCGCTAGATATGATAAAAATAGCAAGACCAGTAAGGAATGTGATTGAGCCGATTCTAAGTAAGGGACGTTCGGATTGAAACGTGGTTTTCTGCATATCCTGTACTTTTAACATCATATATTATTTATAGATAAAAAATTAGAAACAATTGAAAGAAATGCTCAGGAATTGAGGAGCAAAAAGAGTCTTTTTAAGAAACCTTATCATAACACTTTGAACATACAAATTTCCAGCCAGTAATTCTGCAGCTATACAAAGGTAAGCTTATGAGTTTATCTGCTTTAGCATCTTCTTCTAGCAGATCTGCAAGTTCTTGTTTTAGCGGTCTGACATCATTACGGATGATATTACTATGACGATAACTCTCAAGCCACTTATCCTAAGATATTTGGTCCTTCTATATTCAATGTACAAAGTGCCATCTACATGATCCTTAAAGTGAGTAACCTTTATTATTGGAAGATATCAGAGCTCGAATTGATCTATGAAATACTTTGATAATCAAAAGCGCAGCTTAGTATCCATAGCAATCTTTGTTGCTTGTGTAACTGTTAGCGCTCTTCTATTTGTTCCCTTTTTACAAATACAGCAATTAATTATGACAAGAATACAAGGAGAAAATGATGATGGTATCAGTGGTAGTTATTATCATGCTGCATTTGCATACCATGGAAAGGAGATTTCAGAAAAATTAAGCTATGCACATTTTTTGCCACTTGGATCTGGCAATAGTAGTAATCAATCAAGTACGCTAAATCAAGTTAAAGTAATTGTAAACTATACTGTAATAGACCCTTCCATTATTAATCGCAATATGAATACAGTTATGCATGTTTATGCATCCAACGGGACATTGATAAAGAGAAGTTCGCATGGGGATGGTTTAATCATTAATGCCACCGCAGGTCAATCGCAGCTTGCAACTAGCATAACTGATAGTAGAGTAAGAGATGTTAGAGCATTTGTATTTTTCACTAACGCAGAGAGAAATCAAAATTTTTCAAGTCCAGTAAATGCTAATCTTACGCTTGGACAGAGAATTCCCGAATAACAAGTACTATCCTCATACCTTCTTCTCCTTTATCATAATATTCTTGAACGAAACATGAGAATATGCATCATGATTTTGCATTCCAATATATCCTTCAGTATTTCTGTTACCTGTAAATTCTGCGATTGCCTTTTCACCATTTAATGTGATGCTATATTTTTGACCTGTTGCTTCTATCTCAAAGGTATTCCATTGGCCTACTGGTTTTGATGCATTTGCATTTGAAGGAGCGGCAAAGTTGTATGTTGCACCTGTTTTATGAAGTGGGTTGCCATCAGGCATTGCCATATCATCAATTTGAATCTCATATCCTGTATTAACAGCTATCGTGGGATCGTTATCTGGATTTGAAAATCTGATAAATATTCCAGAATTGTCATTTATACGACTAACTTTCCAATCAATCTTTAGTACAAAATCCTTGTACTTCTTTTTTGTATACCATAGTAATCCCATTCCTCCTTCTGATTGCAATGATTTATCGTATTCAATAAATACAAATTTCCCTGGACCGGCCATACGCCAGCCATCTATACTCTTACCATTGAATAGATATGTGAACTCATTACTGTAGTTATTAGTATCATCATTCTTGTGAATCATATCACATTTATTGTTGTGCAATAAATGATATACACACTGATAAATGAGTGATGACGATAACTCAAATGGGCGATAATGCAATTTTCTTCTTTGTATATGGATCTATCTATGACGGTCAGGTTTATTCTATGAAGATAGAGTTACTTAGGAATACCAGTGTTGCTGATGACGTCATTGGATTTGTAAAATAATCGAGAGAATAATGATGTATGGCCAAGAAAACCAGCATTAGCACTACAACATTATTAGATTCTATAGGGTACTGAAAATGAAAACAGTCACTCAGTCAATCAGCAATAACATAATATATATTGTGAAGAAATGAGAAGAGCTTGTTGCAAAAAAAGCAACAACATTGTTGACTAGCTTTTTAAATGGTATCTTTCTATAGGTGCAGTACCTTCCTTAAACGTTACAACTAGAATGTCACCTACTTTATATTGACAGTTTGGAATGGAGCGGGGTTGGCGATCTGATGCTTCAACTATACATATTCCATGGTCATCTTTAATGACAACCTTAGCTTCATCAGTCACTTCTTTTCTAATTAAATCCTTAAGAGGAAAACCAAATAGAGCCTGAACACCAAATATTGCTCCTATGATAATAAGAATTGCAAGAGCTGCCAACTTCTTTCCAGACATCTGAGAGAAGATGGAAGAATATGATTCGGAATCAAAATCATCATAGCCCATAATTGAATATATATTACAGCAAAACTCAATTTAAGGATATTTTGGGACGTTCAAGATGTTGGAGCTGAATTGATGTAGTAGATCGAGATCTATCTATATAATGTACGATTTCTTTGAATCTGCATTTGCTATGTTCAAACAAGAAAAGTATAATTTTTCTGCGGGTTGAATTCAGAAGATGATCCAAAATATCAGACCCATTAGCCTTGACAGCTTTAGGATAATACCTTGTCACTTCATATCCAAGCTTTTTGGCATTTACCATCTTTGACTTTCTAAGCTTTTTTAAATGAAATGAAAGTACCCCATTTGAAAGACCAGTTAATCGGAAAAGCTCTCTATACCTTATACCGGGATATTCATTTATGCATGCAAGTATTTTCTCGGTGGATTTACTTACCAACCGACTTTCTACACATAAAGTATGATTTGAGAAAGATTTAAGCAGACCGTTGATGGATATGTATAAAACCAGTAATTCTAATTTTGTCCTATACAAGAAGAAAGAATTTATGAGAACCATATTCATAATGGCTCCATTATTCTTGAACCTCTGATTACTGTCAATATTTATATAAAATGTTTAGAATGGTTCTTCTAATGATAAAGAACACAATATTGAGTGCAAGCGTTGTTCTTTCGGCAGTATTAGCACTGTCTGTACTAGCCAAAGCTGATTTT
>JBJMFM010000269.1:0-2947 GCA_045808425.1 Nitrososphaeraceae archaeon
AAATCTGCTCTTTGATTCTTTCTCTTGGTTAGAAGTTAAATAAAAAATTATTTTGTAAATATGATGTGTTATATATTGGAGAAGATTCAAAACAAAAAATAGCTGAGTACAAGGTATCTTATTCAAATAACTATGAACAGGCATTCAACTCCTCAAAGTTTTGGCGAGCTACTTTGTTAGAGGACTCATTTAATACAAGCATAAGCGATCCCAGAAAACTAGAGCAAAAAGCAAAGCAACAAGTTCCTGACCAAAAGCTAAAAGAAAATATACAAATCACTACTTCAATTGAGGATTGTATAAAGTCAATAGAAGAGTATTTCAAAGTTGGCTTTACAAAAGTATATGTGCATAGCACTAGTCCTAATGAAATAGGATTTATACGAGAATTTGGAAAAAAAGTGCTACCCTATTTTCAAGAACAAATCAAAAAGAATAGATGAGATGAGATAAGACATACAGATACGATATTCAAGTTTCACCTGTCTAATTATAGGTATCTTACACAAAAGATGTCTATTTTGCATTAATCTTGAAAAGATTGTTTTGATATTAAATGCCTGCACGTGGGCTATAATACATGTGGTCTTCTCTATGTCCACCTTGTCCCTTGCCAATATTCTTATAATCTGAAACAAATTCAATTGATTTGAGCCATTTGACCATTTTATAACCTAGCTGGGTTTCGACTCTTAACCTAAGAGGAGCTCCATGTCCAATGTCTAGAGGTTCTCCATTCATTTCATAAGCAAGAATCGTTTGTGGATTCTTTACAATCTCTAAATCTAATACTTCATAGAATTCATCTCCCGCTGTATATTGATAGGAACGAAATACAACATAACGAGCAACAGAAAGAGGTTTACATTGTGAAATAATATATTGCATAGGTACTCCAGCCCACTCTGCTATAGCAGTCCATCCTTGAATACAGTAATGTTCTGTGATCTGTGACTGCTTACGTATTACATGAAGATCTGCAAGCGAAACCTCTATGGGTCTCTCTATTAATCCATAAACTTTGAGTTTCCAACTAGCAAAGCCATCCTTTACTAAATCTTGATATTCTTTAGTTTCCGGCGGATAACCATTTATTCTGAAAAATGGAGAGACCTCAGACCTTCTGAATTGTTGCTTTGATATAGCTTTGCGAAATAAGATATACTTGGCAGGTACTATTAATATATCTAGAGCATTCTGTATTTTCCTTGGCCTTTTCAGTGAAATACCTGTAATCCAAACATTTATGATAACTACGGCAACAAAATAAAGTGCAAATAATGCTATTGCAGTAACCATGGAAGTTCCTATACCTTGGCCTAAAACTATATTTCCCATATTTTCTGGAAAACGCTCTACTATAACCATCGTTATATGTACAATGACAAACAGAATAAAGCCAATCATTCCTAAAAAGTGAAGACTCCTCGCGGCTTGTCGTCCTCTAAATATTTTGGGATACCAAGGGAATCGAGCATCAATTGCAGGAGACATGGCTGCTCCTGTTGCAATCATAAATGGACCTAATAGAAATACAACACCAAAATACGATAACTGCTGTAATGAATTGTATGGTTCTCCTGGTGGTGGAAACTGAAATGTTGCATACATAATAGCTGTCTGAAAAGCTTGTGGGAAGACATTCCAAGACGTTGGAATGAGTCGTTGCCATTCATCGCTTGTAAAAAGGAGAATATAGTAAGCTGCTCCGTTTGCTATCCAAAAAATAACAGAAAAGAAGTGCCAATGTCTTCCTAGACCAAGGTTCTTGTTTCCTGGTAGAGCAACTAATGACGGAAATGATTCTTCTTCTTCTAGCGATGTCCAAAGCCGATCTTCTGGCACTTTCTTTCTTGTAAATTTGATCCACTCAGATCCTAGTTTTGCATCGTCATTGAAATATAGCTTTGGAAGAGAACTAAGTATTTCAATTCCACTTCTAATTAATAAAGTAATGAAAATTAGGTTAATGAAATGTGCAAAGCGTAGCCAAAATGGGAAGTCATCAAAGACCATGTAAATCTGTACATTCCTCCATTTTTCTTCTTTCTTTGTCTTCAATGGCATACATATATACATATTTTTTGTTATTATAACAACGAGTTTATTTATCCATATGCAGCAGCTATATGAGTATGGCAAAAGATAGAAAAAGGCTACCGCTTTCCAAGATTAGGACAACAAAAAGAAAGGTAGCAGCATCAGCAGTAACTTCAGATCATATCAATCTGTTGTTGAGGATAGCTGAGCTATACAATACTAGTTATGATTTTGAAGCAGCAGAATGGTTTTGGGGACAATATAAAGAAACAATAAACTTTGAAGATTTTAGAGATAAGTATCCACAAGGGAGTAAAGGAGCTCAATTATTCGAAAGACTCACATCAAGATTTGAGCTAGCAGGTGTATTAATAGAATATGGCTTTCTTGATGAGAGTTTGTATTTTGATAGATATGGAGCAGTACAGACAGAATGGGAAAACAGCAAGTCAGTTATTTATGGCATAAGAAAAGAGTGGAATTATCCTAGGTTTAGAGAGAACTTTGAACTACTTGCAATAAGAGGAAGAAAATGGTTAGAAAGTCATAATAATCTTCCTAAAGTTAAAGAATCAATAGAATAATGATGCTAATACATATGACTTTAGTCGACGAAAACGTACACGTACTACTCCTCAATATTTTCGTTTTCAAACCTTTTAATCATAGATACATCTGATTTGAATACCAAATCCATTGTCCAGTCACTCATAACTTTTAACTTCTTTTTGATTGTAGGAAGATTAGACAAGTAGAATGTACGCCAAAGCCACCATGCAATAAACCCATGTACCTTAAATCAAAATAGTTGTGCAATACCTGTTCTTTTTCCGATTTCTGCCATCATGCCCTTTGTTTTATAATCGAACTTTTGCTTCTTTCTTTTTCCTTCTATAGAAGATATTAT
>JBJMFM010000270.1:0-29941 GCA_045808425.1 Nitrososphaeraceae archaeon
TTGCCTTAGGACATGTCGCTTATATACCGCATTATATATGGATTCAGCGTCAGATAAATTAGTGCATGATATGTCGATGTAGCAAAATGCTCTTACTAAATAATTCAACAATTTTGACAATGTTATCATTATATTTAGTTATTAACCGTTCCTAATGAGTGAACTAAAGCTCGAATTTATGGGCAAGCAAGTAAAGGACATGTACGGTACTTTTATGGGTAAGGTGGTAGGTATGATTACTGACAGTGATGGCTCCATTGAATCTGTCTGTGTAGATTGTGGATCAGGGGGTCTAAAACAATTAACATTTGAACAACTTTTGGTTCAAAGGGATTATGTAATATACATTCCAAAATGGAGGTTAGATACCCAAAAACTACTAAGACAGAAAAATCTTATCTTAAAGAGAATAAAGGCACTGCAAGACATAGTTACTGAAAATGATTTAATGAAAGATGACGCGGAGTTAGTTTATATAAAATATGAGAAGAGATTGCATGCACTCGAGGAGGATGAGAAGTCTCTTAACGAGAAATTACAAGCAAGGCTGAATGACTTAGAATCAGAAAGTAAAAGTATTAAGGCAATATTGTTTGACGCAAAATTACAGTATAAAAGTAACGAGGTAACAGAAGAGATGTATCAACAGATCAGCATTTATACAAACGAATTATTAGAACATATTAATCTTGAAAAGGCTGAAATTGATAATGTTAAGACCAAGCTCTCAAATCAAACTTTGGAAAATATTAGTTCACTAACCCAGAATATCGCAATAGCGAATCCTGTTCTTGCCACTACTGCAGAATCTCTACAACAGCATGAATCTGCCAAAGAAGAAACAGCTGCTCCCCAAGTAGTAAGCGCAAATCATTTGCCTACAGAGGAGAAAACCGCTCTAACAAGCAATAATAACAGTGAAACAGACTCCAATTGGCTAAACCAAGTAATCTCTAGTGAATGAGTTAAAAATATCTCATCACTTTTAGTTTCCTAATTGCTACTTTGCTACTTTTTGTACGTTTAAAATATAAGAACTAAAGTTCTATTTCTCTTGCTTTGGAGAAGTCTGCAAAAGCTCGCCTATCTCATTATGCATCTTCAGAAAGTTTAATCCCTTCTCGGTTGTCTTGTATGTCTGAGAACCCTCTAAATATTCTAAGAGATTATTTTCAATGAGCACGGAAAGATATTCTCTTAACTGGGCATAGCTCAGAAAAGCTTTATACATTATTTTTGTCTTGGTAGCTCCACCATTAGCCGCTTCTAGGATCATTGCTACTATTTCTGTTCTACTTCTGTATTTCACATTTTAAGTACACTGGATTTCTTTATTTTAATATATTGACACATTTTATAATAAGAATGTTATATTATAATCGTCAACTTATTGCGCATAAATAACATATTTTGATACTTCGTTTTTTAGTGTATCTTTAACTAGAAAAAACATCTATATACAATATTATGTATAGACCCAAAACACTTTTAAAATTATTCCCTCTTTTTTAGATGATGTCTGATTCAAACTTTACTAAATTATCAAAAGCCTATAATGAAACTGAAAAAGTAACATTAGAAGGAAAAAAACTTCATATGGTAAGAGGAGAAGCAGCAGAAAATCCTGAGAAATTCTGGGCAGAGCAAGCAAAGAATTTGGTCTGGTTCAGACAATGGAATAATACACTTGAGTGGAATCGTCCATTCGCAAGATGGTTTGTTGGCGGGGGATTGAATGCGTCTGTCAACGCAATTGACAGACATATCCATTCTGAGAAAAAAAATAAGGTAGCCATAATCTGGGAAAGCGAAAGTGGTGAGCATCGGTCGTTTACTTATTATCAACTGTATCGTTCTGTTAACAAATTTGCAAATGCGCTAAGAAATCTTGGAATCAAAAAAGGTGACCGTATTACGATTTATCTTCCTATGGTCCCTGAGCTTCCGATAGCAATGCTGGCGTGTTCAAGAATCGGTGCGATACATAGTGTTGTTTTCTCTGGATTCAGTGCTCAGGCATTATCTGATAGGATACATGATTCAAAATCTAAAACTATCATAACTGCTGATGGTGGCTTTAGAAGAGGAAAAGTAATCGAACTAAAAAGAATTGTAGATGACGCAATTTCCTCTATACCATTCATAGAAAATGTCATTGTTTTGAAAAGAGTTGAAAATGACATCCAGATGGGATCAAAAGATTTATGGTGGCATGATATAATTGAAGGCACAAAATCCTACTGTGAACCAGAAATTGTAGACAGCACCCACCCTCTCTATATTCTCTATACTTCTGGTACTACAGGCAAACCAAAAGGTGTGCTGCATAGCACTGGCGGCTACCTTACACATCTATATGCAACAGCTAAATGGGTTTTTGACTTTAAAAAGCAAGACATATTCTTTTGTACTGCAGATATTGGGTGGGTCACAGGTCATAGTTATGTTGTCTATGCCCCATTAATGCATGGTGTTACTGAAATAATCTATGAGGGAGCCCCTGATTATCCAAAACCAGATAGATACTGGGAAATCATTGAGAAACATGGTGCAACAATTCTATACACTACTCCTACAGCTCTGCGAATGTATATGAAATATGGAAATGCTATCCCTAATTCATTCGATCTATCATCACTACGCCTACTAGGAACAGTAGGTGAACCAATCAATCCAGAAGTATGGATGTGGTATTTCAAAACTATTGGAAAGGAAAATTGTCCTATTATTGATACATGGTGGCAGACTGAAACTGGCGGTATCATTGTGAGTGCATGTACTGGAATTGAAACTGTTTCGATGAAGCCTGGTTCTGCAACCTTTCCGGTACCTGGAATAGATGCAGCTATTGTGGATGAAGACGGAAAATCATTAGCTCATGGTACAAAAGGATACATAGTGATTAGAAAACCATGGCCTGGAATGTTGATGACGCTATGGGAGGACGACCAAAAATATCAGAACACTTACTGGAAAAAATTCACAGATGTATATTATGCTGGTGACTATGCGCTATCTGATGATGATGGATACTTGTGGTTTCTGGGTAGAGCAGATGATGTGCTCAAGGTAGCAGGACACCGGCTTGGTACTGTAGAGCTGGAAAGTGCATTTATATCGCATAAAGCTGTTGCAGAGGCTGCAGTAACTAGTAAGGCTGACCAGCAAAAAGGAGAGTCAATAATCGCATTTTTGGTGCTCCGAACTGGGTTCTCTGCATCTGATCCACTACGTGAAGAGCTTATTCATCATATCCGAACATCATTGGGACCCATCGCATCACCTGACGAGATTTATTTTGTAAATAAACTTCCTAAGACCAGAAGCGGAAAAATAATGCGAAGATTGCTCAAATCTATATCAACTGGATCCACAATTGGCGATGTAACTTCACTTGAAGATGATACATCGGTACAAGAAATAAGACAAGCCTATATTGATTTACATAGGGTAGTTGATACTGGATAGTTTTTCAACTAGGATATGAATTGATTTTATTTCCATTTCATTGAATTTCTTAACATACCAATTCTTTGGGGTCTATTATATGTATTAGATAAATATATTTGATAAGAATTAAGCGGTATTAAATTAAACTAATTTTAAATCGAAATCACTGTCATCTTTGATTCGTTGGTTATCTTATGTCTATCTACGAATCCTGACATTGCAGCAATCACATATTTAGCAGCTTTTGTATTCTTATAAGTACAGCTGGATGGATCTAGTGCACTCTTACACGGGAATGCATCTTTTACTATGTATACCATGTGGCCGCTTTCATCAAGCCACATCAAATCAAGGTTGTATTCTATATTTAAGAGCCACATAGAATATAGGTCAGGTTTATCGTAAACTAGGATCATTGCAGAGTTCAAAGGCATCTTTTCCTGTCTGAACATCAACCATCTCTGTTTTTCTGCACTAGATTTTGCAATTTCCACATTAATTAAATCGCTATCTATCTCTACTTTACCTCGTGCAAATTCTAAGCTTTTATTTTTGATTTTTAATGGAAAAAGGCTCAGACCGATAGCCCCTACAATAGCTGCTATCACAATCATTGGTATCAGGAGGGCTATTTTACGAACCATGTTGAGTCATAAAATAAAGCTTATAGATTGAATTTGAACCTTACCCATTAACATTCCATATTATTTTTATTGTTAACACTAATCCATTTACTAATCTAGTCCTTTTACAATATCATGTAGTGTTTCACCTCTGTTAATTACTTGCTGTATATTTGACATGTGTATAATACAAAAAGGAAAGGAATCCACTAACTTAAATTCTCTCTATTGAATTAAAATATTTAGATGAAGGAAAAACGTAACTATATCTGCTCAAATATATAAAATCAGTAGCATTAGAACTAGCAACAAGTAAGTGAAGGACAAAAATTAAGGGAAGTTAGACACATTAACAACCTCTGAGTAAATTAGTGCGTGTCTGTCAGGATTGTAGTCGACGAAAGGGAAAAAGGTAGCAGAATTCCTGATTTACTACGTCAAGCAGGCGCAACAATTGACTTTGCACAACTAAAAGTTGGTGACTATATTGTATCTCCAGAAACTGCGATAGAACGTAAAACAATACGTGATCTAATTAGCTCAATTTATGATGGAAGATTATTTGTACAATGTTCAGAACTCACTCAGCATTATTCCAAACCGATGCTGATCATTGAGGGAAATATTGTAGAACTTCTCGACTTTCCAACACATATAGATGATGATCAATTAAAAATATTAGTAGAAAGAATCCCTCTAGCATACAATGCACTAGCAGAAATAGCACTAGATTTCAGAATTCCAATAATACACACACCATGTTCTGAATATACATCACAGTTACTTGTTATTTTAGTAAACAAATCACTTCAGGGAAGACGAAGCAGTGGTCCTCTTTTAAAGAGGATAAAGAAATCTAATCCTATGTATACCCAACAACTGTCAGTTCTCTCTTCAATACCCGGTGTAGGTGATAAACTCGCAGTAAGAATGCTTGAGAAATTTCGTACGCCACAACGTGCATTGAATGCATCTGTAGCAGAATTAGGAAGAATTTCTGGTTTTGGAATTACCCGTGCAGAAAAAATGCGAAAAATTCTAGATTATCCTTATAATAACAAGATGGCGTCACATCAAAAGACGCTTTTAGACATTACTGACCAGAAAAAATCAAACGAAAATACTTAAAATAAACGATTTAATCCTTTTTAAGAAAAATTCAATTTCCACAGAAAATCATACAAACATTCTTGGGTGTTATACAAGTAAACCTTGCACATATCATGATCCAATCTTTAGCAATAAAGACTTTTTGATAAACAAACAAACAAAATTACCTGTCTATCAGAACTCCTGCAGATATTAATAATAATATTTGCTCATAGTATCATCTCTGAGATCTTTGCAATAAGTTAGCATCATCTACCATATTTAAAACAATATTTGTTAGTTATTAGTTAATTCTTATTGAGTCTATTCTTATTATAAAATGTGTCGATATATTAAAATAAATTCCTTAATATACTCTGACGGATACGAATTTATGAAAAATAAGTTTGGAAAATTGACGCTATTGTTTGCTTTTGGAATACTTCTTTCTGCTATTTGGAGCAATGTTGCTGCATATGCACAAAATAAAACTACAACCAGTGTTGCAGCATCAGCAGCAGCTCCAAAACCAGAACAACATATAACTAAAATAAAAATCACATCACCTACTAGGGGTCAGCAAGTACCAGTAGGAAAAGACCTTACAGTATCTGGAACATCTATAGATAATGCAACAGCTAGTACTAATGACTGCAAAGTATCTGTTGTTGTAAATAAAGTAAGACCATATCAACCAGCTACTAGTGCTACTGGAACTGATGGTGGAGGTGGTAGAGGAGGAGCAGCAGCAACTGATGATTATTCAAAGTGGAACTTTGTACTTACATCAAAGTATACTACAATTAAACCAGGTCAGAATAGAATTACAGCTAAGTATGAGTGTGGAAATAATGCTGCGTTGACAGCATTTTCAAGTGTAAATGTTACTGGAGTACAGGCAGCTACAACTACAACTGCAGCAGCTACAACAGCTCCAGCAACGACAACAACTGCTAGTGCAGCAGCTGCAAAACAGCAGCTACAACAGCATCCTGTGACTACAAATAGTACTAATTCTGCTTCTGCATCAAACAGCGCAGCAATACAACAAAAAATAGCTCCAGCTAGCAACATTAGCAACAAGTCGTTGTTATCATTAACATCAACTATAGCACCACAGGTAAAGGCAGCACCACAGGAAAATGCTATGAATCAACAGCAACAACAAGAACAGCAGCAACCACAGCAACTAGTAACAGTAAGCAATGGTACAACTGGACAAAATAGTATGTTAGCGCCACCTCCGGCATTGGTGGCCTCTGACAAGCTGATGTACCTTGGTTATCATGGCGATAAAAGTGATAATGATTTGACAGGAAAGAACACTATGGGTACTAAATCAGCCAGAAATTATGGTGATACTAGTGCCACAGATAATGGTTCCGCAGATAACGGCAGTGTTGATACTAAATCTAGTCGCCATATTAGTACTGATAATGATTTGACAGGAAAGAACACTATGGGTACTAAATCAGCCAGAAATTATGGTGATAGCTATAAGGATAGCAATACATCAACAAGTCAAATTAACATCAATAGGAACAATGATAATGGCAATAATAATTTCATTTTTCCATTTTCATATCCCTAATAATTATTTTGTTAAACTGAAAACTTTTTTATTTTATTTTGTTCCATTTAAACAGAATTTATTAGTCTACTGTATTTAACGATAGACAAGGATGGGGATTTCACTATGTCTCATACCATTGAGAATGTCCTAATACTTCAATGAGGTAGCTCTTTAGGAGCTTTTGGCTGTGGAGTCTTCAAAGCATTTGTAAATAACAATATAAAAATTGATATAATTGCAGGTACGTCAATTGGAGGAGTAAATGCTGCCATAATAGCAGGCGCTAAAGATGGCAGTAGCCCAGAGCGATTACTGGAACAATTCTGGTTCGAGCTTGCCGAGAATTCTGTAGATGTTGATACACCCTTGGCAAACTGGTTATTTGGATACAAGCCATTAAAAGAAGAACTGTTAACATCATAGCAGAATTGACTCAAGTCAATGTTGTCTTCTTACAGTTCTGCCATGTATGGAAATTATAAGATGTTTATACCCCGATGGAGACCAGATTATGCATCTGCTGATCCACAGTACTATTTACCGAAAAAATGGACATATTTATATGACCACTCACCCTTGTCAAGGACCCTAGAAAAATATATTGATTATAATAAACTGCGACCTAATGGAATGTCTAATGCACATTTGATAATGACTGCAGTAAATGTATTAACAGCAGAAGCATTAACATTCGACACTACTAAATAACAAATAACTCCAAAACACATACTTGCAACTTCGGCATATCCACTTTATTATTTCCCATGGGTAAAAGTAGAA
Organism: Nitrososphaeraceae archaeon; assembly: GCA_045808425.1. Taxonomy (GTDB): domain Archaea; phylum Thermoproteota; class Nitrososphaeria; order Nitrososphaerales; family Nitrososphaeraceae; genus JAFAQB01. The sequence continues at coordinate 7,516 of JBJMFM010000270.1, forward strand.
GAAGGCATATACTGTTGGGATGGAAGCTTGCTAAGCAATACTCCATTAAGAGAGGTGATAGATGCTTCGGCAGTTATAGATAAGCGAATCTTTATTGTTGAAAACTATCCTAAAAATATTGATAGATTACCAGATAACTTGCCAGAGGTTTATCACAGAGCAAGAGATATTATGTTCAGTGATAAAACTGAACATAATGTAAGAATGTCTAAAGTGATAACTCAATATCTAAGATATATTGAAGAACTATACCAAATGATTGAAAAACATATTGATACTACTAAAGTAGACGAGAAAGGACTTGAAAGAATTTGCAGAAAATACAGGAAAATAAAAAAGGAACATGGGGCAGAAATAAAGAGCATAGCGCATATTATTAGGGATGAGCCCTTTCCATATCTGTATGAGAACGCAGATTTTTCCCTAGAAACAGTAAAAAACTCAATCAGAGAAGGAGAACTAAAGACAAACAAGCGTTAGACCGTTGCAATCTTCTCTAACATCAACGCATACAATGAAAATATTCAATTAATGGAAAGAACACAGCTAGATCCTATTTATGCCCTTTATAGTAATAATTATCCCTCTCAAGATTTTGAGCTAGGTGCTGAACCACTGGCGCCACCTTGTGCTCCACGAATCATTTGGTTAATCTTATTTTCAACCTCTTTTAGATTATCTTTTACTCTCGTTTCCTGCTTTGTAAGAACCATTACTCTGGTATTAGATAGCTCTTTCTTTTCTTCTAATTCTTTTATGACATTATCTTTCTTTGACTTGATTAATAGCGGGCCAGCACTTTTATATACGACATCCTCAACACCCGCCTTCCTTATCTCTTCTAATGCCCTGTCGGTTTCAACAACCTCTAGTTCTACTTGCTGTTTTTGCATCATAATTGCCTGTAAGTTCTGCTGAAGCTGTTGTAAGCGCGCTACTTGCTCCCGAAGCCAGGGAGGAAGTTCTTGTTCACTCATGTTACTACATTGTTCTGATGTAAGTTACTAACATAAAATCATACCGTTAATTAACTATGCATTTGTATGCCGCATTCACCAACCTTAAATAGGAATTGACTATTGCACGTAACTTTGGGATATCGTCGGTCTCGACTTCTATAAATAGATCAGGAACATCAACAGAAATTCTTGTGACTACTCCTGAATCAGAGGAATGTTTAATTTCAGGATCTAATGCAGAATAAATAGATTTTGCAATAAGAGTAGATTTACGGATTGGTGCTTCAAAGGAAATTTGTATTCTTGCTTTGTAGTTTTTCAATATCAATGTCGTAAGCCCCGCCTGCAACTTTGTAATTGCATTTTGGGCAATGCCATATACCTGGCGCAATTCTGTCAAATCTTAGAGAACCACATAATGGACATCGTCTCTTTTGTTTCAACGTACGGTATACCATTCCGTATCTCTTGCGTACAGTAGCTCCAAATTTCACACCTAAACCTTTAATTGCTGTAGGACCTTGTTTTCTTCTACTGACCAGTATTAGACAACTCCTTTAGTTTGGTTCGTATGTCCTCTCCTTTAATTCTTGCTGTTTCTGCTGCCTTCTTTATTTGTTCAATCGTAAAAGCACCTGTCGATCCCTTTTGTAGAGCAGTAAAATGTCCATCGGAATTAGTGGTTATAGTAATTCTGGCATCCATGCATGCTTCTTCTTCTGACGTGGGGTCCAAAATTACTGCATCACCAATTTTCACTGCAGTAATTGATATAGGTATAGTGGTAATTGGCGGATCCTGTCTGTTTCCAATATCAACCACTTTGCCATCTTGTATTTCGAAAACAGGGAGTTTGCTACTAATTAGTGCTGAAATTACTGCATATAAGGTGGCATCAAATAGATTGCCATCAGTATTGATGATACTACAATCAACAAATATTGTATACACAGTTTTCCCTGGAATTAAAACTAACTTATCTAAATCAACCATCTGTGATTCTCTTACTCCTCTGTCAACTACCCTTGCTAGTTCGATTGTTTCTTCATCTGGAGGACCAGGTTCACTATATGGTGATGCTGTAGGAAGTACTTCTGCAGACAGAATTAAAGCACCTTTATTCTCTAAGCCTTCAAATGGCTCACCTGTCTCGACCTTCACCCCAGCCACGACTTCTGTATTTCCTAATTTCACTTTTGCAGAGCCATTTGCTTTCTTTATAATGTCAAATTCAATTTCAATTGGTCTTATCTCATCTAAATTTCTCCCATCAAGTCTTTTTCCCTTTGAAATTGAGTCCCACATTTGCTGTCTGCGCAAATGTTCTACTATTATTGCTGAACGTTTTGATGAGCTCATTATTCTTCCTTCAACTCGGTTTCATTACCAAAGTACTTTTGCATTAATGCTTGTCTCTGAATTTCATAAACCATATTACAGCCAACTATTGCCTTGTCCAGACATTCGTTGAACTGTTCTGGAGTTAATATCCCATCAAGTTGTAGTAAAGTTACCTGTTCAAGATGTGGCATATATGCAACAGGCATATCTGCTACACCTTCCTTGTCCTCAGTATCATTAATATCTAGGACAATTGTATTGTCTATTTTACCTGCTGCACATGCAGATACAATGTCACGCATGTTGATTCCAGCATCGGCCAACGCTATTGATGCAGCTGTAATGCCAGCGCATCTTGAACCACCATCAGCTTGCAATATCTCAACAAATACATCTATCGCGGCACGTGGATAATCTTCTAATATTAATGCTGGCTCTAGGGATTCTCTCATTACTTTTGAAATTTCAACTTCCCTTCTTGATGGAGCAGGATTCTTGCGTGTATCAGTTGAAAATGGAGACATATGGTATCTACATCTTAAAACGCATCGATCCGGAAGTGCCATGTGCTTTGGATGTACTTCCCTTGGGCCATAGACCGCCGCCACAATTTTATTCTTGCCAAATTCTATAAACGCAGAACCGTCAGCATTTTTTACTACTCCTACTGTTATCTTAATTTCTCTCAGTTCATCCGCAGTCCGACCGTCAGTTCGCTTTCCATTTTCATCAATTAAGTTCTTTATTTGATTCTGAGTCTGATTCATTATGTTTCTTCGCCTTCTTCTATCTCTTCTTCTACTTCTTCGATAGCCGACTGGATTTCTTCACCCTTTTGGCTACTTTGAGTTTGGGTAACTGGTGTATTCTCTATTTGCGGAGTATCAGGTACGTTCAACAAAACTTTGACTCTTTGCGTTAAGTTAGCTGTATGAGCTTCCTCTTCAACCATCCTAATTGCTCTCATGGCTAGTTTTACTCCATCCGAATTTCTTCCCATTACAACAACTATTCCATTTTGACCAATTAAAATTCTTGTTTGTGTTGCCTGCTCAATTGTTTGTATCATGGAACCACGCTTTCCAATGAGCCGTGGAACTCGAGTTGCAGAAATTTTTAACAATTCTCCACGCGGTATCTTGCCCAAATCTTTGTCTTGAATTGTTAGCATTGGATCTCTTGTCCTATCAAATGCAATAATTCTGGCAGCAATTAGATCTCCTATTGCCAATTGCCTGCCCATGTCATCTCTAGCTGGAGAAAAATCCCTTCCAAATACATCTTGTGCCGGCAAATGAGCAGAGAAGCAAGAGTTAACATCTACTTCCCATGATAGTGAAGAATGATCGATAATCTTGCCTATTACAATATCATTTACCCGAGGAATATAAACACCTGATAATGGTATAACTTTTACACCATCTCTTCCCGTCTCTGCAATTCCAATTCTAGTGGCAATAATAGAGTTGCCTACTTTAATCACATTCATCAGGGGTCTAAAACTCCCTTCGATTATCTTGTCACCTGGGACAACATACCTTCTTTTAACTTCTTGCATACGGCTAACAGGTCACCCCTAAGGCAAGGGCCTTGTTACGCAAAATAATTCTTTTCATCATTTATTCTCCTCTTTGGGTCAGTAAGATCAGTCTTATATTTTAAGTATTGAAATGAGAAACACAATCAGGTATAGTGAAATATAAGCTTGTGGCAAATATATCGCTGAATTGGGCCTCCATATTATAATAAATGCAGTTTTCTATATTTAATTAGTAATCAAAATACAATCAATACAATTCACAGCAGCAGTTATGGAATAAATATTATCATTTTGTCTACATGTAATAACTAATTATACTCTATAGTAACTTTTTTTACAAAACTTTACTAATTGATCAATCTTGTCTGCGATCAAGATCTCCTTTTCTTTGGCAATATCTTGTCCTAATGGTAGTAGTTCTATACTGCCAGAGCATCTATTATCCTTCTGTTACATGAGCAGAACCTTTTGTCACAGAGCCTATTCTGTCTAGGATAGTACCTTTCATTCCTGCATTTATTTCTACTATGACTTTCAGAGAGCCGTCTGAAAGCCACTGTTCGCCATTAAAATTCCCTGCAGTTTTCAATACACTATAAGATTGTGCTGAAAATTGGGGAGGGACAGTTATAGTTAATCTTACGGATTCTGATTTTAGAGGTAAAATCTTTCTAAGTGAATCAAGTATAGTCTTGATTTGTTCTTCAGGCCTTTTAAAGGGATCGATAATAAGTCTTGCTTGATCCATTGCACTTTCAATTCGCGTAGGTGGGTGAGGAATATGCGTTTTGGGATCTACAAAATTTTTATTGATATATTGAATGATTTGCTTCTTCTTTTCCTCAACCATTTTCCGACGTTGCTCCGTTGTTAGACTAAGTTCACCACGGAAAAGAATTTGTTTAGAAATTTCCGTTGGATCTGTTGTATTAAAATGTTTTACTAATTTTTCGACGCCTACCCTTGAGCCCTTATTGGCATCAGAATAAATTTCATCAGAAATTAGGACGCTTGATAAGTCAGTTCTTTTGCCAAGTTTATATTCCAATGCAGGATCAGGCTTGACTAGGATTTCAAATTTGTTACCATCTAGATTTAGGCGTACAACAGTATGCTTAGTATCTGCCATTAGTCTATAGAAGAGTCTCCAAAGATCTATATATGCATGTCAGTGATTAAATCTAACTTTTCTCGACTTGTGACATGTCATTGATTAAAATTCTAAAATATTTCTGACTCTTGTGTATTGGGTCGTGTCGAAGAGACGACTCAATTAAATACACCGTAGAATAATTTTTATCATTGTAGTTATATGCTATAGTACTTAGACCTTGATATGGCAACTATAATATTTAGAATTTGCTTTTTGTTTTTTGTGTAGTTTTTCACATTTCTATACATAGTCTATATGGTATTTGTAATATGAAATGCGATTTTTAAGGTGACAAGAGATGATTTATTGGTTTGTTCCAAATTTTACTTACCGTAATCACATAAAATATCCACTGTATCTTGATATACCAATCATTCTGCCGCTGTTCTTATCTCTTACTATAGTAGAACTTTTTGGAACAAAGCCATTTGGTTCAACTAGGTAAGCCATATTGTATATGTTAGTTAAAACATATTCATAGCGCCATAGAATGTATTTTTCTTGCTCCTTCATTAAACTCTTAAGAGGTATACTGCGTTCTGTGTAACCGCCAGCAAGCTGCCAATTATTATTCCATTTTTGATACTGCGCCCATAATGTATCGAAAGGTTCAGGTCTGTTTTTGACATAAAGTAGAGTGGGTTTGTAAGCAATTATCATACTTAGTATAACCATCGCAATTCCTAGAAAAAAGTAACTTTCTGTAGCCATTGATATAATTTGTTGATCAATTAATACTCTTATTCCTTTGAAGTAACCATTAGTAGGTAGAGTAAGTGCATAGGATGGGATTATAATTCCACCATATATCAAAGCAATACCTAGAGCACATATCACTATAGGTATTAAACCCCTCCAAATTATTGAAAGAGATATTAAAGAAATTAGTACAATGGTAATAATCTGGATAATCTTTGAGGGAGCTGAATTCAATAAAATTTCGGTTGTGGTTGTAAAAATATGAAGAGCAAATAGAAATGCAATACTGATAAAGCTCAGCACTATGAGTATGGACCTATTTCTATAAAACCATTGGTAGGTAGGGGAACGCCTGTTGTCATTTTTATCATCACCATCTTCTGAAGAAAATCTTGGCCTCATGTATGTGGTAATGTTATGTGGTCATAGGAATTAAGTTTTCTTAAATGCAATTAAATATATCTTGAGCCCTTGTAAATGCCCGTATATAGGATATAGGAGATAATAATAATTGCTCCTTCCTTTTTTGCCCCAGTTTAGAGTTGCTGTCAATGCTTCAATAAACAGAGTCTATAATATTGCTACATATCTATAATTTATTTTACAATTGAGGGTTTGATATGTGTGAATGAAGGCAGGGATTTTTATTTATATGATAACTCATTTGCTTATCTAAAATTCTTCTTCTCCTCCTTGTAATCTATGAGGATCATTATCTACATTATATGGTTATCATAATTCCGTCTGTTGTAATACGTATGTAAAGCAAGTTGAGTGTAAAAATCAAAATCAGTCAGAATATTCTATTAAAAGCTAGTCCAAATAAAATGCAAAAACACTCTCATAAATACATTATAATAAAAAAACTAAGCAAGGGTTTTCACATTGTGCGAAGCAGCACATGTTATTAGCTGGTTATGTCTCTGATTTGACAGCTTCTGTGGCTGGCTTAAAGCCCTGTGAATATCTTTTTACCCTTGCTGTAAATAGGAGTGCAGTGAATGCTGCGAAGACGCCGGTAGTTACGGCGAACATGAATACTTGATCAGCCATGCCTGTAATAAATAATTGAAAAAGATAAAGTTTTGCCTTAATTGTTCGTTTGTCTATCCCGTTTCATAGCTAGTGTGATAAATCTTTAACAATGCAATATTGGTATGGTAATGTCCATCTGAATCGAATAAATGAAGGAAGGATTTCTTTTCGATAATTTTATTTCATATTATATTATTACTACTTTAATAAAGTGATATACGAATGAAATGCCGTGGCATGCTGGGAAAATCAGTCTTAATATATTTTTACAGTCGTAATAATGATTAATATGAATAACAGGCTGAAATATAACGACTGTTTACTTTTAATTAGTATATACTATCTCATTTCTAAGAGTTGATAATAAATAAATAATAAAAAAGAAAAAATATCGATCCTTATTCTGTTACATATGCCCTTTCTCCGTGCTGAGCCAAGTCAAGCCCGATTTCTTCTTCTTTTGGAGTAACCCTTATTCCTTGAGGCCACACTAGATCCATAATTTTGATTATTGCCGCTGTAACTCCCATTGCCCACGCTAGAGACGCGAATGCCCCTATTGCATTATTCACAAACTGCTGTGGATTTCCAAATGCAAGTCCATCTGCTATTGGAGTAAACCTCGTTTCAGCAAATGTTCCAGTTAACAGTGCACCTACAAGACCACCAATACCATGTACACCCCATGTATCAAGTGCATCATCCCATTTCCTTTTGTTCTTGAGCACCACTGCAGCATAGCAAAAGACCGAAGCCGCAATACCAATAATAATCGAAGACATTGGCGAGACGTATCCAGATGCTGGCGTAATAGCTACTAAGCCAGCTACTGCCCCAGATGCAGCTCCTATCGTAGAAGGTCGCCCTGTATGAGCCCATGAGACTAGCGCCCACGTTACTGCTGCCATCGCTGTAGCAGTTTGGGTTGCAACGAATGCGCTTGTTGCATTTGATCTAGCTGCTCCAGCAGAACCAGCGTTAAAGCCAAACCATCCTACCCAAAGCAAGGCTGCTCCTAGAACTATGAGGGATATATTGTGTGGTTCCATGGGTATCTTTCCATATCCTAGTCTGCGCCCTATCATCAGAGCTATGACCAGTCCTGACCAACCTGATGTAATATGGATTACAGTTCCGCCTGCAAAATCGAGAGATGGAAGTGCACCAGTCCAGCCAACCGCTGTGCCACCTGATCCAAGTGACCATGTCCAGTGAGCAGCAAAGTCATAGACAAATGTTGCCCAGAGTATTATAAAGATCACAAATGCGCTAAATTTCATTCTCTCTGCTAATGAAGCTACAATTAGTGCAGGAGTGATGATAGCGAACATCATTTGGAATGCCATGTAAGTCATATGTGGAATGGTTGGACCGTTTAATCCACCATACACATCTGATGGTACATCATGAAGGACACCCCTCAGTCCAGCCCAGTCAAGTGTGCCTATAAATCCATGTCCAGTAGCATCTGGTCCAAATGCCAGACTATATCCCCATAATACCCATTGCACGCCTATTATTCCTGTTGTTATGAAAACCATCATCAGTGTGTTTACTGCATTCTTTTGTCTGGAAAGACCGCTGTAGAAGATTGCCAATCCACCAGGAGTCATCATCAACACTAATGCTGCAGAAGCCATCATCCATGCATTATCTCCTGTATCTATTGCACATGGAGTGAGAAATCCAGTAGTCTTATTGACTACGAGATTATCTTGATCATCCTTTTCGAAGCAACTAAATTTCGCAGCATAATCATTCTTTGTATAATTATTTGCTGTGACTTGAGGTCCAGGTTCAGGCTGTGCAAATGCACTATTGTATGAGAAAGTGAAGTAAGAGAGTACAGCCAACAGAGCAAAAAGACCTATAATGATTGCTGATCTGAGTGGTGGTTCAAACATTACCACACAATTTTCGCATGGGAGTATAAAAAATATTAGATATCAAATGTATAATATTATGAAATATGGTAAAAAAAGATATTTCAGAATTTAAACATAAATCGAAAAAATTAGATTATTAACAAAAATTAAGATATAATGATAATTTCATATTTCTTTAATGAGATCAAATGAGTCGCGTTACTAAAGTTCATGGTCATATCAATTTACTAATGAATGAATAAACCTCGGTAGATATTTAAGGATGCAATGGGAAAAAGGTCTGGGATTTAACTTGACTTCTCCATCCATGGATGTTGTTCAAAAGCAGGACCAAAGAATTATTATTAAATTTAATAATGTTCCTAGGCAATATGTTAATGCTATTAGACGACTATCTATAAGCGAGGTTCCAACTTTAGCTATAGATGATGTTGTAATTTTAGACAACTCCTCTGTAATGCATGACGAGGCTATTGCCCATAGATTAGGTCTTATTCCATTGCGAACAGATCTTAGTAGATTTGTAATGCCTCATGATTGTGATTGTAAAAGTACTTTAGGATGTTCAAAATGCAGGGTTTTGCTAGTGTTAGATTCTGAAGCAAGCGAAAAAACTAAAGTTGTAACTTCTGGAGAGCTTTTATCTGAAGATGAACTTGTAAAACCAGTCAGTAAAGATATTCCAATCATTATTCTCGCTCCAAGCCAGAAGCTAAAATTCGAAGCGTATGCAAGACTAGGGGTTGGAAAGGATCATGCAAAATGGCAACCAACATCAGCAGCAATTGTTAAAGATGGAAACAATGAAAATGAATCTATTTTGATTATTGAAACAAATGGTGCGTTAACAGCAGAAGAAGTAGTAGTTGCAGCCATTGAAAAACTAAATTCAAAAGTAAAGAATTTCAATCGTGTAATTCAATCATTAGAAGTACCTAAGAATGTCTAGGTACATTTATTTGGGGATTTAATGTAATGGACGAGATAGATTATGTTTGCTAATACTTTAGTATATAATACAATATGGACTCTCCGTAGAGCTTTTAAAAAGAATAAGGCTCCAATTTGGAGATTGTTAGAAAACGAGCTTTCAGGTCCAAGGTCAAATAGAAGAGAAGTTAATGTAAGAGAGTTGGCAAATGTTACTAAAAATAACGAAGTGGTTATAGTTCCTGGTAAGGTGCTGGGTGCAGGAGCAATAGGACATAGATTGACCGTCTGCACTTTTTCAATTTCTGAGATTGCTGCAAGAAAGATAATTGGTTCTGGAGGGAAGATTATTACACTCGATGACTTGGTACAAAATCATCCTGATGGTACCGGGGTGCGTATAATTGGCTAAGCAAGAATTAAAATCACAAAAAAAAATGGTAGTGGTTGACGCGGCAAACTGTATAGTCGGCAGAATGTGTTCACACGTTTCGAAGCTGTTGCTACAGGGAAACTGGGTTACTATTGTAAATGCGGAGAAAGCTATGTTGTCTGGAAATCGACACATGGTAGTAGATCTTTATAAAGAGCATCTTGAAATTAACTCTGTTACAAATCCAATTCACGGTCCATTTCATCCTAGAAGACCCGATACAATGATAACGAAGATAGTAAGAGGAATGTTACCAAAGCGTAAGGCTAGCGGCATAGAAGCCTTTAAACGATTGAGGGTCTATATTAGCACTCCTGAAGATTTAAAGAATACAAAGATGGAATCCTTTAGTTATTCTAAGATTACAAGGCCATCATCACACTATGTTACAGTTGGCGAGGTAGCAAAACAAATTGGGTGGAAAGGAGTAGAAAGACATGAATAAAATAGATCTTTATCCGGGTCAAAGAAAAAGATGCCGAGCGGTAGCCACAATTTCTAAAGGGAATGGTAAAGTAAGGATAAATAACATTCCAGCAGAAATTTTAAAACCTGACGCAGGTAAGGAGTTAATATTAACACCACTTACAATAGTGGGCGAATTAAGGAATAAAATTGATATCACTGTAAAAGTTGAAGGCGGAGGAGTTATGGGACAAGCCTTTGCCAGCGCGGTTGCGATCTCTAGAGCCCTAACAGGAGAAGGAAAAGGAGGAAGAGATCCAAAGGATCATCCATTAGCAAAGAATATACGTGAAGAAATTCGGCAGAGAATTATTGACTTCGATAGGCATCTTCTTGCAGGTGATCCTAGGCAGATTGAATCAAAGAAATTTGGAGGACCTGGGGCAAGGCGCAGAAAGCAGAAATCATATCGCTAGCAGAGTTATTTTGTGTGCGATATAATATGTGTATTTTCATATCTTTTGAAGTATGCTTTATATAATTCTTTGTGAAATAACGTCAATATCTGAATTATTGATATGATATTATAATATTTTCATAAAAAGACATCTGAATTATTAGTTTAATATATTATAACATAAATTTCTAGTGTTAGCTAAGTTGTAATGATAACAATATTTTTTATTGGATGGAATTGTAAAAACCATTTCTGTATTTGATCTAAACCCATATATCATGGTATATATGCCCCAATAAATGTATTATATTATTTTGTTCTAAAAGAAATTAATAAGGGTTTAGTGGCGAAATAAAATGTAACGAATCATGGGTTCGGTTGGAAAAGTTGCATTTATACTGATTCTGGTGGCTGGCACAATCACTGGTATTGTTACATATTACTTGTTCACAGCGGCTATACCGGAACCAGGTAAAGTGGTTTCATTATATAGACAGAATCTTCCACCTGCAGAGCAAACAAAAGAAAGTAAACCGGCCGCAGCAGAAGTAGATGAATCTAAATTTACTAATAAGGTTGCTATAACTATTTTAAAAGGCGCATCAACACAAGGTAATCCGAGCTATAGTCCTGATACGACAAAGGCAAGTACTAATGCGCTGGTTACATGGACTAATGATGATACAGTACCCCATACTGCCACTAGCGGTAGTGGTTTACAAGATCCTAACAGTGGCAAACTATTTGATTCAGATATTATGACTCCTAATCAAAAATACAGTCTTCCAGCAAGCAAAATTGGGCAAGGCGAACATCCCTTTTATTGCAAAATTCATCCATATATGACAGGGAAAATTTCGATAGCATAGGCATATTCTATACTCTCTAATTTGTTATATTTTTGTTCTATTATAGATATAACAAAATATATTTTGTAAAATAGTGTTGCTATAGTTATAATATTTAAGTAAGGTAGTGTCATTACACTAAATATTTAAGTCGTTGAAATTGTATTTGTTGGTAGTGGTACATTGTTGATGAGTGTTGTCGTAGTTTATCTAACAAGTGGACGATTCTATAGATCTCGACAAATCCTATTTATCAACAATACGAAATCAATAGTTTTAAGTACAACGATGATTTAAAATAACAAATATTTATATCATGTATTCTGACGATCCTTGTATATGACATTTTTAGAGGTTAGAGATTTACACGCTAATATTGAGGGAAAAGAAATTCTGACAGGACTAAATATAAACATTGACAAGAATGAAGTCCATGCGATTATGGGTCCTAATGGATCAGGAAAGAGCACTTTTGCAAATGTACTACTGGGTCATCCAAAGTATACTGTTACATCGGGTGATGTATTAGTTAAGGGGCAAAGTATTCTAGATCTATCAACTGACGAAAGATCAAAGAAAGGACTATTCTTGGGCTTCCAGTATCCAATAGAAATTTCAGGGGTAGGCTATAGTCATTTTTTAAGAAATGCATACAACACTTTAAGTAAATCATTAGACGAAGACCAGCAAAATAGAGAAGTTTTCTTGACTGTTAGGGAATTCCATGAATATGTGAAGAAGAACTTAGACTACGTAGGACTTGATCCATCCTTTCTTGGCAGATATCTTAATGAAGGATTTTCTGGCGGAGAGAAAAAAAGATCAGAAGTAATGCAAATGTTAGTTTTAAAACCAAACATTGCCATTCTTGACGAACCAGATTCTGGATTGGATATTGACTCAGTAAAGGCTGTTGCAGATGCAATTAACCAATTAATCGCGACAGGAGCAGGTGTAGTTGTAATCACCCATTATGCCAGAATACTTAGGTATCTTGCAAAACTTAATTATGTTCATGTCATGTCTAAAGGAAAGATTATCAAATCAGGAGGCAAAGAGTTATCCGAAGAGCTCGAGTCAAAAGGCTATGGTTGGCTTGGCTTGGAAGAAGACAAATGATAATAACGATATGATGATTGTTTTATTTTAAAACCTTATTCCTTTATTTTATTGGCTTATTTATGTTAAATTTTTGTCATTTAAATCAAAATAGAGAATTCACGATCTAGTTTTAAATATGGTTTTATATTCTTCGTTGATTAAATGAGTTCTACTGAAGAAATAGGAAAGACAACAACGACTACATCACAATTATATCTAAATTTTTCGTTCTTTAAAGTTGATCCAAAATGGCGCTGGCTAAATGAGATTGGTAAAGAGGAGGCTGCAAAAGAATTTCTAGGCTTAATAGAAGTTGCAAGCACAAAGATGAAAATCCGAACTTATTCTACTTTAGGACTACGCGATGATGCAGAATTCATGTTATGGATGATTTCTGATTCGATTGAAAAAATGCAAATATTGGCATCAAAAATTTATTCTACCGTCTTAGGAAAATATGTAGAGCCTTCACAGATATATTTGTCTGCTTCCAGAGCATCATTATACTCAAATAAAGTTGTCCCTGGATTTGCAATGGATGAACCACCTATGAAATACGTCATTGTTTATCCTTTTGTTAAGTCAAGGGAATGGTATCTGCTTCCGTTTGAAGAACGCAGAAAAATGATGGAAGAACATATAATGGTTGGGAGAAAATTTCCTCAGGTTCGACTGAATACATCGTATTCATTTGGTATTGATGATCAGGATTTTATGCTTGCCTTTGAAACAAATGATCTAATGAATTTTCAGGATTTAATTGTTCAATTGCGTGAAACTCAAGTAAGTAGATATGTAGTTAAAGATACTCCAATGATAGTTTGCATTTATAAGGACGTTGAGAGTATCATTAAAAGTCTTGGATAATGGCTGCACTTAAGGAATGGGCAATAGTTTGCAAAGCTCTTGAAGAAGGTAGGCAGATATTGCTTCTACGAAAGGGCGGGATCATGGAATATAGACAAGGTTTTGAGGTAAAGCACAATAGTTTTTTGCTATATCCAACGTTTGAGCATCAATCAAAGGAATCTATACAGCCAGATTATCTTCACAAATTGTATGATGTGCTCCAAAATGCTCCAGTAAATGGCAGAAATAGAATTACTTCTTATGCAAAAGTTGTAGGCATTAAAGAGGTTACTGATAAGTCAATTCTACAAGAACTCGAAAAATATCATATATGGAACGATCACTATGTAAATATCCGGATGAATTATAATCCTAAAAAACCCATGAGCATAGTCTTATTAAGGGTATACAAAATGGGTAATCCTGTGGAAGTTGATATTAAACCTGAGTGGATAGGATGCAAGTCATGGATTCCTATTGATTTCATTATGCCCACTGATAATAAGAGTGATCAAGCAGTTTTAGACGATTTAAAATTTAACCAGGTTTTAGATAAAATTGAAGAGGTTTTAAACTAACTATGAAATATAGGAAATTAGGAAAGAGTGGAATTAAAGTAAGCGAAATAGGATTTGGAGCATGGGTTATTGGCCTACATTGGTGGGGAAAAAAGATTGATGATGATGAGGCAATTAGGATGTTGAAACGTGCTTATGATCTAGGCATAAATTTTTATGAAACTGCAGACATGTATGGAAAGGGCAAAAGCGAAAAGCTAATTGCGCAGACATTCAAAGATATGCGAAGTGAAGTGATTTACTCTACAAAATGGGGTTATGATATGTATAATGCTGAACAAGTTGGACATAATGAGATACCCCAAAAACATAATCCCGAATATTTAGGATATGCATTGCAGCAGAGTTTGGAACGCTTGCAAACCGATTACATAGATGTTTACAGTCTCCATAATCCAAAGATGGATGCTATAAAAAATGACAATTTATTTCTCTCTCTTGATAGTTTTATGCAGAGTGGAAAGATCAAAAGTCATGGTGTTGCATTAGGTCCTGCTATTGGCTGGGAACATGAAGGAGTTTTGGCGATGGAAAAGCGAAACATAACTTGCCTTCAAACAGTTTATAATATATTAGAACAGGACCCCGGTAGAATTCTTTTAGACACTGCAAAAAAATATGATGTAGGGATTATGGTTAGGGTTCCAGATGCATCTGGGGTATTAACTGGGAAGGTTAACGAAAAAACGATATTTGATAAAAATGACCATAGAGCAAATAGAAAGAAAGAATGGCTTAGTGAAGCAATGAAAAAAACAGAAAAAATGAAACCATTTGTATATACAAAAGGATGGGATATTTCTCAGCTTGCAATCAAGTTTATACTATCCCAAAAACAAGTATCAGTAGTATTACCTACTGTTACTGATATTGAAGAAATTGAGATGTTCGCACAAATGTCAGATGGTAACTACTTAAATGAAAGCGAATTAGCGCATATAACTGATCTTTATAACAATAACTTCTATGTTAAATCTATCGTTTCTTCTATGGGGAAAAAATTGCCTAAGGATACCTGATTAATTGAATTCGGTCTTAAATAAGCTTATGTAATCCCAAGAAGATTCAAATATTGCTATGAAATATTATGACAAACTTGTGTCAATTACAGTCTAATTAAAATGTTGAAATCACCATACTAATGGTACGTTTGTATAATTGTAGTAGGAATAAAATATCAGCCATGCTCTTCGAAGTATCTTACTCGTTCCTTCTTAAATTCCCGCAAGCTAAATAGAATTCTATAATCTTTGATTCCAACTATTTCTGACATATCAGCCGCAATTTTTTCTGCCGCATCAGATGTACGCGCGTGAATCATGCTAAATAAGTTAAATCGCCAATCTTGATAAACTGGTCTTCTATAACAGTGACTTACTTGTGGAAAAGACGCCAGTTTGTAGCCAATTTCATCAATCTCTTCTTCTGGCACTTTCCATACTACCATCCCATTTCCATAGAAGCCTGCGTCACGATGACGTAATATTGCTGCAAATCTTCGCATAACTCCAATTTGCTCATATTCTTTAGCTTTTGCAAATAGTTCAGTTGTTGTAATCCCAAGGTTTTCTGCCAATGCCTTGAACGGTTCTGGAATTATTTTCAGATCTTTTTGCAATTCGCGAATAAAATCCTTGTCACGATCTGTAAGATCAAATTTCTTTGGATTTAAATTTTTAATCTCATCTGTTGGCTTTGGATTTTCTGGATCTTCATTAACCATGTCAAGCCTAACCCCAATCTTGTAAAGTTTCAGAGTAGGTAGTAGTCTGTATTTTATTACGCCATCAAGTGAAGCCATTCGATCTAAATCTGTTTTCAAATCCCCGCCCGGAGGAACCGCAAGTGTAAACCACATATTGAATTCATGATTTCTCTCGTAATTATGACTAACACCCGGGTGTTTATTTACTTCGTTAGCCACATAATCCAGTCTATCATGTTCAATTGCAAATGCAATAAGCGCACTTTTGTAGCCTAGTCGTCTAGTGTCAAAAATGGCATTAATTTGTCTGATTAAACCCCGGCCCTTCATATAGGCGATCCTCTGTATGATTTCATCCTCAGAGACATTGTAACGTTTGGAAATTTCAAGAAAAGGCCTTTCAGTAAGAGGAAAAACCCATTGGATCTCATTCAAAAGTTTCTTATCAAGTGTGTCAATCTGCTTGTTTACTTGCATTGATGTTGTCAGGTTATAATTGTGATACCTGTCATCCATTAATACTTATCCACATTTTTCACTTATCAATTATATTCCTAATGTTGGTATATCGCCATTCATAGAGTGATTTGTCAAAAAAAGAATATTTTTCGTGCAAAAGCTATGATTTGCTGCTGTAACAGTAAAAGCCATTCATAATGAATATTTCTATACCACCCCGAAGTTTGATGCATATTTTATGTAAGCAATGGGCGTATGTGTGCATGCCCAGTCTACAAGAAGTAAACCTAAAACTCATATTTTTTATATTGAAATAATAAAGCGCGGGGAGTGGGATTTGAACCCACGAGTTCTTGCGAACATGGGATTAGCAATCCCACGCCCTACCGGGCTAGGCGACCCCCGCCCTACCGCAGTAAAAGTAAAAGATTCTATAGGATTATATTAATTGTAGGTAAATCTATAGAATATATATTTGAATTTTTGACAGTCTGATATATATTTAACCAGTATCTGCCATTATAAAAAATTTACAACCTTTTAGTTAAAAAGATTATAAAATAGGCCTACTTCGTTATACTATCTTTGAACCTTAAAGAGTCAAATGAAATATTTCGTAGGTCTATAATTAAGGTTTACTTTGAGCCCAAGTTATTAAATATGGATTATCACAAATCTCTTATTAAGCATCCATTCATTCAGGAATATGGCTTAACAGTAGAAGATATTTTGCATTTGTATTTTGACATTATTATAGGAAATGATTATCCTGATGGTGATGAATGGTTTACCATTGAATATGTTATCCCTTTTAATGTAAAGTTGCCTGACAGTTTGAAAGGACCTGACTATTTTACAACTATATCAATTTCAGAAGGAAAGCATTTCTGGCGCCACAGGGAATTAATTCGTTTCAAATATGGTAAATCAAAGAAACTATCGGAGTCACTAGAATTTATAGATAAAAAATATCGAGAACTCAGTAAAGCTTTGCATGATTCTTCGATTAATAGCCAGTTATAATTAAAACTATGCTCGTCTAATCCACTCACTGTTATTATTGAAAATATATTCTAAACCTTCATTACTCCTTGCAGTATGAGGATGCCATTTGAAAGTAACTTCGTCATAAGAATATGTGATTTCCTCTACATTGGCAGGCAGCGTCCCTAGCTGCATAGGTAGTATGTCCACTAAATATTCAATTTTCTCAATACCCATTTCAAATTGCCTATTGCTTTTATTCATTAACGAAAATACTAGATGAGAATTTATTTCTGGCGCTATTCCAAAAAAACACAAAAATGCTTTGACTCCTTTTTTACCCCTTCTTCTCTTCATTTCTTTAATCACACCCTTAATTTTGTACCATCTCTCCATTGTGAAAAATTGGAAGAAAGATTCACTAAATGGAAGCGGAAATTCAATTTCTACCATACTGACATATTGATTATCATCTATCGCAAGTTGCTCTTCATATACATCAAAAGATGAACTTAGTATGTCGTAAATTACCTCTATCTCGAATGGTGCTATGCCATAATAACGAAATTTGGCTGCTGTGCTTCTATACACTTGCCAAGTTAAATATGTATAAAAATTAAAGCTTTTACTAGCATGCATATAGGGAATGTCATATCAATGCTCATCATAATATCCTTTGCTTATATAGTAGGAATATCAATAGACTGCCAATTTGTATTATCTCTATTATACTATACTTCAATCCCAATAGCACGTACTGGTGATCCTGTTGATCCTATTAATTTTAATGGGATAGCCACTAATGTAAACCGGTTTCTATTTATCTTTTCTAAATTGCAAAGGTTCTCTATTATTAGAATATTATTTGATAACAGAATTTTGTGAGCTGTAAAGTCATTATCAATCCCTGCGTCGATGCTTGGTGTGTCTATCGCAACAGCGTTGACTTTCTTTTCGACCAGGTATTTTGCAGCGTCGGCTGATATTCCAGGATTATCCAAGACATAATTATCTTTTTCAGCCTGTTTTTCCCATCCTGTAGAAATTACTACTGCAGTATCATTTTCATTTATCCCTTGGTTAACAATATCTTTATAGCTAATTTGTTGATTGGCTTTTTTTAGAATCTTTACTAATAATGCATTCTTGCAAAAAAATCTATCAACAGCAATCTGGTCAATATTAGCAGCATTAGATATAAAATGAGAAGGTGCATCAACATGAGTTCCCGTATGAGTGCTCAAGAACATTGCTTCAGAGTCGTATCCGTGAATATCAAATTTTGACCATTTTATAAAAGAAGGTTGAGGTGAGCCTGGGAAGACCTTCAACTTGGATGTAATTCCGAATGTTAGATCAATCATTACTATAATGATTATAATGGTCAAATTATAAATTAGCACGTATGTATATAATTGACAAACAGAGAAAAATCATAGAAAAATTATTACAATTTTAATTATCAGGCGCTGCATTCTGATAAATTGAAAAGATTACCTTGTCAATAATCTGCAAAGCTATTAATAATTCTATCTATTTCTTGTGATCTTTATATGATGCATCCCATAATTAGCATAAATAATGGATTAGTCCTTACAAAAATTGTGTATAGTTAAAAACAGTTTAATACTCGCCATGTAAAATAATACTAACCATGCCAACAGCATATGTATTAATTAACTGTGATCTTGGATCAGAGGAGGAGATCATAAAAGAATTGAAAAAATTGTCTGAAGTAATTGAGGTCAGTGGAGTATATGGTGTTTATGATATAGTTGTAAAGATTAGATCAGATACTATGGATAAGCTAAGAGAAATTATTACTTGGCATGTGAGAAGGATTGATAAAGTAAGATCAACTCTGACTATGATTGTAATTGAAGGACAGGGAGAGAAGGGCAAAAAACAACAATCCTTTTAGAAATCCTTGTTTTACTTAACATCATCCTTAACCTTTAACTGATTCCAATAGTGTATTAAACACTATACATAACAGTGAAACCGCAAAGATGACAGATAGAATCAGTATTGATGTCATCACGCACAACGTTGGATTTGTTTTGTTTCCATACAAGATACAAGTTCGTGATCTTGTTTTTAGGTAATTGCTTACTATAAGTTAACTTCTACATTATTTATTGATAGGCCCTTTGAACTTAGTTGATTTTTACTTGTGACCGTATGAAATCATTAAGTAGAAGAAAAATGAACAAAATATATAATTCTAAATAGTCAGTTAGCCCAGTGTGTATCATTGCCCAAGAAAACAGTTTATGGAAGATGTCCGCGATGTAAAACAAAAAGCCTTCTTGAAGTAGTATCAGGCATTCCCTCCAAAGAGAAGTTCAAATGCAATCAATGCTATTTTAAATTTGGTATGGAAGATCTGTGAGCCATGCATTATAACATATTTTAGACTATGATAATATAAAATGCGATAGCACTGTTGGTTATTATATCTTAATAACCTATTAGTTTGTATATGCTTAAATAATCTAGACTAAAATTATGTTCGCAATCATTATGCTTTTAGATGAGCTATTGGAAAAAGAACATTATTTTTAGTTGCCTCTGGTCTTAAGCATCAGCTGCAGAAAATGGTAGCTTTTCAAATCCAACTATACTGCTTTGGAGTAATGATAAATAGGAGTGGAAATTGTCAGGTACTGGAAATCTAAGGAACTGAAGTTTACGGTTTATTGTTAGGTATATCGTGTTTCTATTATATGCATAGTAAACGCACCGACTTTGACTGATCCTCTAATCTGAAGGTAAAAATGAAGTCAATAACTATATGAAAGATGATAATCTTGTACTATTGCCGGAAAAATAAAAATAACTGGATATTTTTCACATAAAAAGGGTGTATTTAGTCATTGTGTAATATTATAAAAAATGATTCGAGTTTAGCAGATATAATTCATTATATTCTGCTTAGATAGTAGAGTAGGTAGAAATCTTGAGTACAGCGTATAATAACATCGTGAGTACAGATGGATTAAATACCCTAACATTTAACGACCCATATGCAAAGCTTTGCTTTACTTCAATGCTTGCATCAAAATACCAAAAAATAATCTATATTGACCTTGATACTACATTCACAGCATATGTAACTGCAGGATTATTGCTGAAGGATGTGAATAATGCAGATAAGGCAATCAAGATTTATCTTCCTAGTGAAGGTAGATTTGAATCAATATTGATGGATATTATCGACTCGATGTCAGGTTCTTCAATTATCATTTTTGATTCTGTCAACAGCTTTTATAACATGTATTACAAAAAAATAGATATTCACTCAGGACATGGGATAAGTAATCTTAACCATCTGCTTTCAATTTTTCTCATGCTACTTTTAAAGTATGGGAAATCTCTGAACATTCCTATTCTTGTAACGAGCATGATTCGTTACAAAAAAGATAATAAATGGGTCCAATCTCCCGCTAGCAAGAGGCTTTTGCAGAAAAAGAGTATTGTAAAGTTAAATGTATCGATAATAAATGAGAGAGACCTCTCTGTACAGATAATAACACACCCTCTTCTAGATTCAAAGACAATTATTTTTCAAAATCAAGGGGTTAAACTTTAAAGTCTATTAGTCTAAAACCTAGTATCAATGACATTCCTACGACAGCAAAACCTGCTGCTAATAATCCCTCCCGAGTTTTTGGAGTTATTGCTTTTCCAGATCTGTAAACCAAGAAAACTCCAACCATTCCCATAAATAGAATCATTGTTGTTACAATTGTCTCCCCTATTGTTTGAACTGACCTTGTAGGTAAGATGAATGATGTCGCACCCTGACGTCCTCCTTCTATAATAGAATTAAATATGCCTGATGCTAAGGCGAAAATGACTACTAGATAAGTCACAGCAACTATCATAACAGCTTTAGATGATCTATAACGCATAGATGGTTATCTTAAAATATTGTAGATAAATAAGTTTATCGAAAATAAGATTTATGCTAATATTAGTTAAATTGCTCTGCTTATAAATATGCTCTACTAGTCAACTACTGTAAGATCTTATAATTAGCCAGAATTTGTTATAATAAATTGTTTTTAATATGCTTTAATTTAATAGTGAATTTCGTATGCAAAAAAAGTGTTCTGCTTGTTCAAGAAAAGTCTTGACGAGAAAAAAATATTGCTGTTATCACAGCCAAGCCCTTGATGATATTATGGAACATTATAAGAAATGGGTTCATGCGTATGAGATTATTTCATGGAATGATTTTTTGAATAAATTGTTGAATATGAATGAGACAGGTAGTTGGATAAAAGAAGTAATTGTTGTAGAATTAAAAAGGTAAAGAAAAGAGAATTAGAGACAACGGCTGTCTCTTATGTTTTCCATTACATTTCGCCCATGCCGCCCATGCCGCCCGGTGGCATTCCGCCGCCCGGTGGCCCGCCAGCTGACTTACCTGATGCAATTACGTCATCTATTCTAAGAATCATTGATGCAACTTCTGTAGCAGATTTAATAATTTGCTCTTTTACAGATAGTGGCTCTACGATATCTAGTTTTGACATATCTGTAATTTTGGAGTTTCTTGCATCTACTCCTATCCATTTTGAGCCCTTGCTTTGCTTTGCACGCAGCTCTGTTATAGTATCAATCGGATCCATGCCTGCGTTTTCTGCCAATGTAAGTGGAACTACTTCTAACGCTTCTGAGAATTTTTGTGCGGCCAGTTGTTCTCGACCAGAGAGTGTACTTGCCCACTCGGCTAATTTGCCTGCTACATGCGCTTCAGGAGCACCGCCGCCAGCAACAATCGCCGGTTTTTCAATAACGTCTTTTGTAACCATCAGTGCATCATGCACCGAGCGTTCGGCTTCATCAACCACTCTTTGTGAGCCACCCCTAATTAGTATAGTTACAGATTTGGGATGTTTACATCCTTCGATGAATACCCATTTGTCTGTCTCGACTTTTCGCTCTTCTACTAAATCAGCAGAACCAAGGTCTCTAGCCGTGAGATCATCAAGATTATTTACTACCCGTGCGCCTGTCGCTCTTGCTAACTTGGTCATATCGCTTTCTTTTACTCTA
>JBJMFM010000271.1:0-10178 GCA_045808425.1 Nitrososphaeraceae archaeon
TCAACAAAAATAGTTATTGCATAATTTTTGTTCCGATGCAATATGTATAAATCAGAATGAGAAGGAGATTTATTATGAAATTGGAATACTAGGATCTGGAGATGTAGGTCGTAGGCTTGCTGATGGTTTTATTGAGCTTGAACACACAGTTAAAATCGGATCACGTGATCCAAATCAAGAGAAAATAACTGAATGGATTGCCAAACACAACAAGGAAAAAGTATCATCAGAAACATTTGCTGAGACAGCATCGTTTGGCGAACTGAATGTGCTCGCAACTTTTGTGGGATGGTACTGCTGACGCTATAAGAATGGCTAATCCTAAGCTTCATTATTGATTTTTATCTGGATTATCTATGCCTGTCAGTAGAGGATTTGAAAAAATATGGTAAGACAAAAAATAATATGGTAAAGACAAAAAGAAGAGCTCAAGGTATATTTATTTATACACTATGTTACTGGGACCTCAATATTGATATGTAGCTTTGGCCTTTCAACATCATCTGCAGGTATTTCAAAATGAACTATTCTTGGCATATGTGTATTATCATTGCTACCTAGACTTTAATACGGCTGAACTGCCCCATGATGAAGCCCGTTCCTGGGCTGACAAGCTCTATTGAGCGTTGCCAAAGTGAACCCGTTCTTTCATCATTTCGCATCTTTGCAGCCACTTCATCTTTATGCTTACGATCTCTATAGAATATTAGCTCCATCCATACTTCCTCATCTTGGGTAGCTGAAACAGTCTGGGCTATGTTAGTAATACCCTCCATTGGTGCCTCTGCATTGTTTAGCTGGAAAACTAAATGTGCAACTCCATAAGTCCTTATTATGTCACCAAATTGTTTATTGAGCTGTATCATTGCATCATGGTTCTTTTTTGGCACCCGGTAGACAAAGTGGTCTGCCTCACTGTCAATACCATGTTGAATGTCTGTAGTAGCAAATTTGCTCATGGCAAGTAGTATTCAAAGTATAGTTAATAAATATGCAAGAGATCAAAAGTATAGTTGCAAGAATAATCACACACAAACAACAAGAAGAAGAAGAAGGAGAAGGAGAATGAGCCAACAGTAATTACGAACGTGCGATCATATCTCAAATAATATTTATCAAGTGCCCAATTAAGACTAGTCTGGGAGTTCTGGGCAAAAAGTGGACTATTCTGATTATTGGAGATATAGGAGTTTACAAGATCACGCGTTTCAATAGGCTTCTAGAATCTGTTGCAGGTATTACACCCAGGCCCCTTTCAATGCGTTTGAAAGAGCTCGAGAAGAAAGGTTTCATTGAACGCGCTGAGGAAAGGAGATCACCTATGATTGTACAGTGGAGACTTACTGAGAAGGGTAAAGACATACTACCTATTTTGATGCAACTAGTTGCATTTGGTTCTAAATGGTATTCCGATATTGTATTTGAAGACAAAAAACCTAGGATGTTAACTGACATATTTCCACAACCAAGAGCAAGAGAAATTATCATGGGTATCACGTAAGAATTTATTTATCTCTTCAGCAGACACAGCTTCCATTTACTTTACTTTTTTGTCTTTTTGGGTATTTTTAACTGCAGTCAAAAAATAACCTATAGTGGTATAATCCATAGATAGTACATGTAGATGATGTTCTTCAATTTTTTTACTTAGCTGTAATGGTTGGTAAAATTTTGCTCCAGTATGAAATAGAGTCTCGCAAAAATTTAAGCGCTTTCCCTTCGGTGTATTTGGATCAATTTCTAGGATTATTATCTTTCCACCTGGCTTTAATACCCGCTTCATTTCTCCCAATGCCTTATCTTGATCTGAAAAATGGTGGAACGAAGCACTTGCTACTACCTTGTCAAAATGCTCGTCTGGCAGAGGAATATTTTCTGCTTCTCCTTCTACGAATTTAATGCGCGGTCTATTAGATCTTCCATATTCTACAATACTGTGTTTTGGTTCCAATACAACAACCTCTTTGCAGCTGTCAGAATAAGCTTCTGTTATTTTTCCCGTATTTCCACCTATATCTAATAGAATGTCACTAGGCCTAATGTCTATATATTCTGACATAGTTTGAATTCTTTTCGTGGCACCAGTTGTGTATGTAAATTCTTGTAATTTGACAATGAAGTTATTATATAATTCTCTGATGATTGTCATTACGATGACGTCTTCTTCGTTACACTACTCTTCCTCTTCAATCCAGGTCAGGTCACATATATACAATTTATTCATGATTATTATTGTTATTGTGTTATATGATAATCATTATCACATTAATCATAATCCAATTTCTCATCAATCTTTTTCTGTAGTTCCTTATAGCGTTCATATCTCTTGGTCCACTTTGAAAGCACAAACCATTGCCTTATTCCTATCCCGAACCATATAATGAAGATTAATATTGGTATAATCCTTGTCAGAGCAAATCCATGTCCAAATCCCCCAGGTCCGAATCTAAATCCCTCATGACGTATACCACCATTACCATCATTAAAAAACGTCGGAGGCCCAAATACTGCAAATGTGATTACAAATGAAATTGGTGGAAGTATTAGAATTGTTATAATCATTAAGATGAACATCCTTTTTGTTTTGTTTAACTGTGAGATAATTCCATCCATTATCTCAAACAGATTCTCATTGCGATCTTCTTTTTTCCTCTCCTTATTAGGATCAGTAGGAGATGCTGCCATGATGATTCATCCTGTCTCCTTTATATTAAAAAATGCTATAGTAACCTTGTTACCTATTGTCATCGTCGTCATTATCATCACTACCACCAACAACCTTTTCGCTGCGAGGAAAGAGCGTTTCGTATGGTTCCAAAATTTCTTTGAGAATCTCTCGGCCTTTTTCTGAAACTCTATATTTTATTATGGTCTTGCTTCCCCATGATTCCATGGTTCTTACTATGAGTTCCTTTTGTACCAAATCATCAATTATTTCTTTGTGCTTAACATTATTTAGCCCACAATAGCTCATGAGTTTGCTTTGATTGAGTTCTCCATATTCATAAAGTTTGAACATAATATCTTTCCTTATGTATATTCTGTCTCTATACTCATGAACCAAATTAATTCATTTGAATTGTATATAATAGAGTTGGAGAGTCTTTCTTTAAAAACATGATTCCCTAGTTTCAAATACAGCAACAATTACAATGCTTTTCCATTTGAATTATGATATAAGACTTCAGGTAACAAAGTTACGTCTCATAGGTAAACAATGGTTATAACGAAAATTAAAGTCAGTATCTATTGCAATGACAACAAAGGAAACTAAAACTAAAATTACAAGCAAAAAGGTGCTACTGCCTGCAGTCATAGAAGCCATTGTTGCTAGTATTACTCTGGTGGGAATATTCATAGCATATCCAGCAATATCCTCTGTTTATGCAGTACAACCATTTAATACAACTACCGCTGGTACAGTTTCAGGAAGTAGTCAGATACCAAAGATTGTTGGTTCGATAAATGTAGTGCAGAATACAAAAAACGTTATTAAAGATAATCTAAAGGTCTCTTTTTCACAGGCAGCAGCCCTTGCAGAAAAACAAATTACCAATAGTACTGTTATAGGAGGTCACTTAGGAGTAGTACAGGGATATCTAGTATACACATTCTTTGGAGTTAATCCTGAAACACATACAGCATATCATACTATCATTGATGCTGGAAATGAAAAGGTGTTGTACACATCACCAGGTCAACAAATAGACAGAGCAGGTTTCTTTGGGACGGCTAGAGTGTTTGGCGGAGCATTTGGACTACTAGGACCACATGGATTAGCAGGCGGATTTGGACACGGACCATTTGGATTTGGATTTGGACCATGGAGAGCACTAGGAGGGTTTGTGGTTGGAGATGGAATTCGGCAGTAGAGTAATCATCCGCTACTCCTCCCTACAACTACTTATCGGGTGAGATAATAATAATTTGAATGATCAGGAATTGAGACGTGCAAGAGGATTTATAGTGTGGGGTGTATTTGGATTGATAATCTTAGTAGCAATTTCAATTATTGCATCCCTGCTATTTTTTGGGCCTAGATCGTCGGGAACCTTCTATCCATTCTTTCCGGCCTTGTTCTTTCCATTCCATTTTGGATGGCTAGGAGGTATATTCATAATTTTGGTATTCTTCTTAATAGCAAGATGGATTTTCTTGCCCTGGAGAAACGGAAATACATCTAGTTCCCATTGGCAGTATCATGGTGATAGTAGCCCACATAACATTCTAAAGGAAAGATATGCCAAGGGAGAAATCACAAAAGAGCAGTTTGAACAGATGATGCTAGACCTAAAGAAAAGTGGATGAATAAATCTCAAACCTATTTTATTTTTTTCCTGACAATATTTATATGAATATATCAAGAAACCTGCAATTGAAATTAGACAAATTCTCCATTAATATTAGAGAATCCAGGAATAAGATGAACTGCAACTATTTTACCTGCTATCATTTCCCTTACTTTTTCTGGAACCAGGATATAGCCACTAGCATTTGAAAGCAATGACATGCTTTCGGTTTCACCAACTAATGGCTCTGCTTTAAAACCATTTTTAGAATAAGATAGTTTTACATACACTACTTTTAAGAAGTCGAGGAATCTCTTTCTAGCATGCCAGAATTTGGTTAGCGTGGCATAAAATGTCAAACCAAAATTCTTTTCTAATCTCCCAGATAGAAGTCTAATCATTGGATATGCAAATACAATAAACGCATTTAATGCTCCCTGAATTGGTCCGGGCAGAGCTACTATTGGTTTTCCTTTCAATACAGCCACTCCAGCAACCCTACCTCGATCTAGCTTTATCCCGTGTGCAATCATTCCAGGTCTACCAAGTGAGTTGACAGCTGTTTGTACAAGATCATGCTTACCAACGGATGTACCAGCTATTGTAAGTACTAAATCACAGGCGTTTAAAGCACTGGCTAATTTCTTGCGTATCGCATTAATATCATCTGACGTAATTCCAAAGTCTATTGGTAACCCTCCAGCTTCTTCTATAAGCTTAGCTATTACCCTACTGTTTGTATTTAATTTCTGGCCTGGCTCTATATGGTCCAAATCATCAGATAGCTCAGATCCAGTAGGTATTAATGCAACTTTAGGTTTTTTAAATAATAGAACCTTTTTTATGCCCAAACTTCCTAACAGACCTACGTCCTGAGTTCTTAATAGTTGACCCTTTGAAAAAATTCGCTGTTTGTTCCTTACATCCATTCCAGTAGGATATACAAATGCTCCTTTTGGAAATTTGGAGTCAATCTTTATCTTATTACCCGTTATAATTACCTCCTCAATAGGTATGACTGTGTCAGCTCCCTTAGGCAAGTATCCGCCAGTCGAGATCTCAAAAGCTTCTCCGCGTCTCAATCTATTATATGAGGATGACCCATTATGGTTATAACGAGAGGAACCAGATCTTCCTAAATTATTCAGCTCTAATTTTGATTTAATCTTTAGAACTATAGGTTTGAAACGTGATGCACTTGAGATTTCTTTTGCTTTTACAGCAAATCCATCCATGTGAGAAGTGTCGTAAGCTGGAACATTTGCTTTAGATATTATATTTTCTGCGAGTACTCTCTTGTAAGCATCAATAATAGAAACTATTTCAGATTCAGGTGTTGTCCTAATACGTTGTATAGTATTTTCAAAAGCGATGTTAACGCTGGTATATGAGTGAGTTGTTAATCTTGGATGCATTTATTAATATTACCTGCTCCTTATATGCACCAGTAGTGGTAATAATAATAAGAATGCAATCCTAATATATAATATCAATAACAATAGCATTTACTGGACTTCTCATAATGATTGATAGCAAGCGCTTGCTTGTATAGATATCTTGGTTTGTCAAGTCTTATCCTCTTATGCTATCACAATAACTAATCGTTTAGGTTAGACTCCTATAGGTTATCGTCTCAACTTTAGCATAATAACCAACCGTTAAATGAGTCATCTCCAAAGTTATAAAGACTATACTTTTATCCTCCACTAACTGGTGGCAGAATTGCTACTTCGTCTTTCTCACTTATGGGAGTTATTTCATCTACGATCACATAATTAACTGCTACAACAAATTGAGTTCTCCCTGATAGAACCGGGTATAATTTGAGAATCTTTTTTCTAATATCACCGACTGTCATTTGGTTTTTCAATTTTAAGGTGATTTGATCTTTACCGATCAGTTCTCTACACATAGCAAATAATTTTATCTTAACTAAGATCTGCTGATCACCTTCTTCTAATCCCTGCTGCTCCTCAGCTTTATACATATCTTATTTTTTCATCCACCTATCCTGTTCATAATATTTAGAGTAGGCTTCAATGCTTTGGCTCGTATGACACTTATTATGCCTTCTGGTTTTTTTTGCATACTTTCTAAAATATATCTTCTTATATCATTATCTGATTTTCCTTCTCGCAATAGATTTTTCAAATTGTAACCTAAACTCTCAAATAGACAAGTAAGTAATCTTCCATCTGAAGTAATCCTTATTCTGTCGCAGTATTTACAGAAGGGTTCACTCATAGAAGGAATAAACCCTATAGTGCCTTTACCGTCTGCAAAGGAATAAAGTGTTGCAGGTTCTGAAGTATTGTTATGCAAAGGGACAAGATTCTTCACATTAGTATTTATCATATCGACCATTTCTTTCTTACTGACCACTAAATCTGGTCTCCAAATTCCCGTACCATCCAAAGGCATGAATTCTATCAATCTTACAGTATGTCCTGTATTTCTAGCAAATCTTGCAAAATCTACAACTTCATCCTCATTCCAGCCCCTAATAACTACTGTATTGATCTTCAGCATAAGCCCTGCAAGATCAGCTGCTTTTATAGATGCTAAAACCCTTTGAAGACCGTCGACACCGCATATAGACTTGAACCTATCTGTTCTAAAAGTATCTAGACTGATATTGACACCGTCCAATCCTGCTTTCTTTAGCCGTAGTACATTGTCTTGCAACAAAAGCCCATTTGTTGTCATGCTAATGGACTTGACTCCATCTAGCTTTGATATGGCTTCAATTAAATTTGCTATATGAGGCCTGACTGTAGGCTCACCTCCTGTAACTCTGATCTTGTTAACGCCTAGACTAACGAAGATGGCAGTAAGCCTAGTTATTTCCTCATAACTTAAAATATTGTCTTTTTCAAACCACTCGACATTATCCGATGGCATACAATATATACAACGCAGATTACATCTATCTGTAACAGAGATCCTCAGTTTTCGTGCAACTCTACCAAAGCCATCACTTAGATCTCCATGATATTGTTCTTGTTTTTGTCGTTGTGTCTCGTCTTCGTTTTTCTTCGTCTTTATCTCTTCCTCCATATAACCATAATCATGTTCCAATACTTATTCTCTCCTCCATGAACTGTCAAATCTGCCTGCTTATCACCATCGAGATTGGGCCGCCTTAAAGGTAACCCTTCTTGTAAATCTTCTTAATCCATATGCAAGATACGTGCCATCAGCAGCCACAGTAATCAAACTAACCAAATTACGATGTGCAACCTCCACCATATTATTCAGCCTCTATGCCTTTTGTAGCTAGCTCAATTGTAATCGGAAGATTATGTCGAGTACATTCATTTCAGTGTATGAAATAAATGTGCAAATAGGTCAATCTCAACAAATCAACAGCATTAGAACAGCTAATAATTCTAACAGTATCACTAGTAATACTGCCATTACCAATATTAATGCAATAAAACAAATGACTGATCTGTTGTTGTAGTAATTGATTTAATTTCAGTTTATCAATCTTGTTAAAGCATTAGTGTTCCTATATTTTTCGATTTCTGCTTATAGGTATAGCTCTTATGTGGAACATGCTGGAATGTGGTAATATCAACAATATATGAAGCAGCAACTATTATCACTATTATAGTTACTGTTGTTATTTGTTTGTTTGAACATGCAGAAGTAAAAATCGCTGGTTGATGCTGCTACTACTAGCTTCTACGTTCAAGCTTCATACGCATGCCATATTTAGGCCTCAATGTGATGAGTGGCTTTAATTCAACCTTATGGCTCGCATCATGGTGCATCTTCCACTGCTGGCATATCGTAGCTATTAGCAGTATTCCTTCCATCCATGCAAATGGTTCACCTACACATCCTCTAATACCTCCGCCAAATGGAAAGTAGCTAAATCGTGGAAGATGAAGTTTCGTCTCTTTTGTCCACCGATCTGGATAAAAAATGTCTGGATCGGAGAAGTAACGCGGATTATGATGCATGACATATTGACTCATTAAAATGATAGAACCAGCAGGTATTACATACTTGTCGACTTTGTAATCGTTTATAGCCTGACGCCCTATGGTCCAGGCTGGCGGATACATGCGCATAGACTCTCTAAATATTTTTTCTGTAAATTCTAATTTTGGTACATCTTCAACTGTTGGAATTCTTGTTTTGATGATGCTGCTTCCACCATCACCACCACTACTGCTATCTGCATTATCATTGCCAAGTACAGTGCATATCTCTTCGTAGAGTCTAGCCTCTACATTCGGATGTTGTGATAACAGATAAAATGTCCATGTAAGCGCATTAGCAGTTGTTTCATGACCGGCTAAAAAAATTGTCATTACTTCATCTCTTAATTGTGAATCAGTCATTCGTCCAATTCCAGCTTCTGTGTCTTGGGCTTGTAACAGAGTATATAATAAGTCTGTATTAGATACATTTCTGCTTTCATTTTCTCTATGCTCTTTAATCATATTGTATACTATAGAATCCAACTTCTTTTTTGCACGTTGAAAGCCCTTGTTGATTGGCAATATAGGTATTTTTTCAATTAGTTCACCAAATGGCATCAGGAGACGATTAAAGTATTCCGCACATGTTAAGAGTGCATCTCCAACTCCACCTCCTTGTTCTGATTTAATATTTGAACCTAAAACAGCTTTGCTGATAATTGCTGATGTTATTTCTATCATTTCCTTGTGAATATCTAACGTTATTCCATCCTGCCATCGCTGACACATATTTACTGCAAAACTAGTCATTATATCTCCGTATTTCTTGATAAGATTAGGATGAAGCGCAGGCTGTATTATTCGTCTTTGGCGGTCGTGATATTCTCCCTCACTAGTCACTAAACCATCTCCTAATAGCCGCTTAGATACCTGTAAACCTCTACTTTTTATAAAAGTCTTGTAATTTCTGATTAATATATCCTCTATATATTGAGGGTTATTAAGTAAATAGACATGCTGCCTTCCAAATTTAAAATGTGCAATATCTCCATAGGTATACGCAATCCCCATCAAGGTCTTGATAGGATTATTTATAAATTCGCGCAATAGCTTGTTAGGCAAAATTGAATGAGGCCCAGGCGGGTATTCCATATGGCGAGAAGATGAAGAGGGTTGGGTAGTCGAGGAGGAGGAGGAGGACGAGTATGATGATGATTTTACCATTACCTTTCAATTGCTTTGCTAACATATATAAAGAAAAACTAAATAGCCAGAGAAATGGACCGTTTTTATGTGTGGGGACAAAATCCCACCAAACCTAACCTGCTGACAGTACTGGTCAATATACCGAAAAATAAATTATATATCACTTTTTTTGCCGAGAAGGAGGCTAATTAAGAATATCAATGAAGTTGTCAACTACTGCTAAACATCATTTTTTCAATAACGAAATCTAAAGTATAAATGCTGTGAGAAGTGATTTGCACCGTTAAAACGATATACAATTCACTACTCAGCACAGGTTATGCACATAGATACTTACTTAAAGCTATGTAATGGTATTTTTTCTTTTTTTTCTCTTTCAAATGTATTGTCTAGGAGAGATTACTACGTAACTACTCCAGTACAATGTCCATCGTGGGCTATACTCTCTTTAGATCATATGGGAAGGATAAAACAGCCATGTTGTATAGGAAGCGCAGATGGTAGTAAAAATGCATCAAAACCAATTTGCTAACAATGTGGTCTTGGTTGCTATTCAGTACTTGTTGCAAATGGCATCAAAAGGTACTAGTGTACAAGTGCTCATCAATAGCAATCGAATCATACATTATTTAGCATTTTAGCGTTCCATCAGGTTTAGTTTTTATATGTGTCATGGAGTGTATATCTTCAACAGCCTCTTCAAAATGAGCTTGTAGGCTATTATCTTTCTCAAGCATTTGTAAATACCCAC
>JBJMFM010000272.1:0-2742 GCA_045808425.1 Nitrososphaeraceae archaeon
ATTCGTATTTTTAGAAATAACTTTTATTCAAAAATTTTTATTACTACTTGGAACTCCTATAATGGCATTAACAGTTATACTATTTTCAATACTGCTGAGTAGTGGAATAGGTGCATACCTGAGTGGGAGACTATTTAATAAAAATCCTTACAAAGCAGTAGTAATATCAATACCTATTTTGACTGGAATCGTCATATTTTATTATACTTTTATACAAGAAATTATTGATTCAGCGATAGTTTTGTCGTTATATGAGAGAATTGTGCTGACTTTTGCACTTTTATCACCTGCAGGTCTTCTAATGGGATTTCAGTTTCCATCCATCACTAGAATGGCTTCTTCTTCCTTACAAGAAAGACCTCGCAGCAACGCTGATGACATTACGTTACTTTGGGGTGTAAACGTGATTGCATCAGTGATAGGAACTGTGCTTACTGCGATATCGTCTATGGTAATAGGCTTTAGTGGTAACTTGCTAGTCGGAATTGCCCTATATCTAGGAGCTTTAATATCTGCCATAGCGGCCAAAAAAATAACGTATAAATTAATAGGCAATCAAGAGATTGGAAGTAAGTCTTAGTGGTGTATGACGTAGGCCATACGAATTATTGTTGCTGTATCTCTTTTGAAATGAAAAGATTCGATTCAGATTAGTACTAGTAGTACCAATAGTAGTAACCATGACTACATTTCATTAGTTTCTAATTCTTTTTTCGCTCTTTTGTAATTGCCTTTGATTTTCTTTTTGTCTTATATACAAACCATATTACAAAGACTGCAACGGCCAAAAGTGCTGCAACGTCTAGGTATGCAGAATATTTATCAATATTTTTCCAATTACTTCCGAGATTCATACCCACATACGTTAGCATGGAATTCCAGATTAGGGATCCAGCGAAAGTATAGGCTACGAATTTTGTAAAATTGGTCTTTCCTATTCCTGCGGGTAGAGAAACATAAGTCCTTATTCCTGGCAATAATCTCCCAGCAAAAGAAATTCTATCTCCATATCTTTCGAATAGATTCTCTGTACTCTCCAAGTGTTCCTTTTTGAAGAATATGTATCTTCCGTACTTTAAAATAAACTTTCTTCCTGCCTTTATCCCAAGGTAATAGGTTAATACAGACCCAACAAGATTTCCAAGCGATCCGGATAATGTTACCAACAACGGATCAAGTCTGCCGGTTGATGAAAGAAAGCCTGAAAATGGCATTATAATTTCGCTTGGTATAGGAATCAGAGCACTTTCCAGGATCATCAGAAAAAAGATGCCCGTGTATCCGAGTTGTGCTATAAATGACATAATGAATTCTACTAGCGGCTTAAGAAATTCTATCACTATTGCCATTGGTCTACTTACAGCTGCATTTTACTTGGCAAATATAAATTCATATGAATTACAGAGAAAAAATGAGAAAATTCTCTTATGACACTCGATGAATATCCTTTTCATTTCTTATGATAAATGTTTTGTCACGAGTCCACAATGACGTTAATTGTGTTCTTTGTTGGCGTCTTTTATATCTAACTAATAAATAGAAGTTCAGTTGTAATATATATCAGCTAGAATGGCGGAGAAAGTAGCATAGTTATTTTACAAATGGTAAGTAGGGACCCGAAGTGACCCTTCCTCATTCAAAGTTGTGAAGCCTGATTGATCATACATATTTTATACTTATAAGCAAAACAGTTCTACCCAAAACGTATTCGATGTACGAGTCTTTAAGAATCGAAGACGGATTTATAACGACTTATATATCTTAAGCTTTATATATCTCTAGCGATATTACTAGTGATATGATCACAGACTGGTTATCTAGAGTTGGAAGTGCCATTCCAAGAGGATTTTCCAGACACTATATTCTAGGACTGCTAAAAGAACAACCAATGACGGGTAAAGAAATCATTGACAAAGCCATATTCGAAAGTGATGGAAAATGGCGGCCGTCACCTGGACTGATTTACCCATTGTTAGGCAGATTACTTGAAGAAGGACTAATAACTGAAACAGATAGTGGTAGATATCAGATCACCAAAAAAGGTAGAGATATTGCTGCAGATGTTGACTCTGTTCGTAATATTGTACAAAAGCAATTCGATGTAATGCTGAGAGTAGGCAATATAGGTAGATTCATGGCAATGGATCTTATCGATAGAGTATCAACAATAGGATCTACCCTAAGCTCAAACCTAGACAGAATGACTGACGAAGAGCGTAATAAGTATAAACAGTTCTTGCTAACTGAATTGAGGAAGTTAGACGAACAGAAAAGTAGTACAGAAAAGGTAAGAGTTGAATGATAAGGTGTACTCCATTTATTTATGTGAGCGACGGTAACGGCAAAGATGAAGAAACCAGCATCAATATTTTGACATGTTCTTGATGTCGTTATTATTAGAGTTTTTAGGATTCTTTGGCTAGGATTTCTCTTATCCCATTATTTTCTATCAAATTATCGATGAGCTTTTTACGTTCCTCTGCTGGAAGATCATTAGACATTTCAAGCGAATCAATTGCCTTGAGTTTCCAGTAATTATTGATCGCATTTTCAATTGTAATTTGAGTGTCATAAATTACTTTGCCAAATGCAGTCAGAGTATGTCTCCCATTTTTCCTTTTTATCAACCCTGTTCTCATCAATCTAGACATTCTTGAATAATATTGTTTACGGGTCATTTTGGTTTTCTTTCTAAGCGATTCACTATCACTATCTTTAAGCGCTATGGATCTAAATAGTTCT
>JBJMFM010000273.1:0-5762 GCA_045808425.1 Nitrososphaeraceae archaeon
ATTCAGGCAGCATCTCCACTAATGCACCATTTCTTTAGATATCACCTTGCTGATATGGTATCTTTGAATATCCTATCTTCTGATATCAACTCTTTAAAATCGTCTATAGCAAGAGGAGATGTGTTCAAGGTAACAATAGACGGAATAGCTGCATCGTTAGCTGATTTTACTCCAAGTGGTGCATTCTCTACTACCAACGCCTCATTATTGTCTAAATTTAGACTTTGTAACGCTACTTTAAATGGTGCCGGATCAGGCTTTCCTTTTCCTTCAAGTTCATCACCATTCATGATTAGATCAATTTATCTTTTCCAAAATTTTGTTCAATAATCGTTTCAACTTCTTGTTTTGCTGCACCACTTACAACAACCTTCATGCAGTCTGTTAAATCATTACTTATTAATTCCCTTACACCATCATATGGTTTCGGTATTATGTTCATTTCTCTGAATATTTCTTTTTTTCTTTTTGCTACCTCTTCTGATGTTTGAATAATAGGTTCCTCTTTGGATATGTTTTTCTTGCTGCCATCATCAACAAGATATCCCTTAAGTTTGAATATTTCTAGGGCCATTTCTTCAACGGGCATTCCTTCAAGTAGATAGAACGTCCTTTTATCTAAATCAATACTAGTTATTTCTTTAACTGCAGACTTCATTGCTTGATAGTGAAATGGCATTGCATCTACCAACACTCCATCCATGTCAAAGATTATGGCCTTCATATATAATACCGAAAAAACAATAAAAAGACATTAAACCTTCAACAAAAAACTAGGTGTTATGAATAAAATCAAAGACAAGCACTCAGATGACTTTAAGGTAGAAGTACTGTCTGATTCCGTTAAGTTCTATTTACCTAGGGTTGAAGGATACCTTGAGGTAGTCAGAGATATGGCTTCAAAATATAGAGGAATGTCTCTAATTGAGTTTGATGGATATTTTGAAGGCAAATTCGAACCTGCAAAGTATATTCGCGCGGAAACACATACTTCGGATATAGATGTGCAAACAAAGTTCGTTTAAAGCTAAACCAAAAAAGCCTTGCTATTGAATTTAATAATCGGTTGATTCTACTCAGCGAAAGTTAAATAGTTGCTTTGGAAACAATGGCTCAATTATACTCCTACGGAAGCATTATGTTCAGCAGACCTGTGTTTGT
The DNA here is from genome assembly GCA_045808425.1 of Nitrososphaeraceae archaeon. Taxonomy (GTDB): domain Archaea; phylum Thermoproteota; class Nitrososphaeria; order Nitrososphaerales; family Nitrososphaeraceae; genus JAFAQB01. The sequence continues at coordinate 1,162 of JBJMFM010000273.1, forward strand.
GAAGATTATCAACTACATTTTCTGCTTTGGACTTGTCTTCTGAACTACTTCGTTATCAATAAAGTCTTCAAATGCAGGGTCAAACCATTTCTCTAATTCAAGTCCACCTTCCCAGTATTCCCTTATCTTGCCCTGCTCAAAACAAGTCCTCATCCGACGTAGCCATCCAGTCCATTCATTGTCGCGTATGATATACATGCGCAAATGTATGCAAAAGATGATACGTGAATGCTATTTCTTCTCTTTATTAGCTGTGGCTTTTCGACTGCAATCTTGGTAAGGTCGTTCATTTTTTCATCCACATCACTTAGAACTTTTGTTTCTATATCAACTGAAAGTTTTTGCATTTGCTTTCTTGAAAAATAAAACGCCGCAACAAAGGTGGCAACTATCCCAACTGCTTCTCCCATAACAAAATAGTCAACTAATCCAAGTTCAACCATTATTGAAACAAGTAAAAAGTTTGTAAAGTTACATGGTTAGTAGTTCATTCTTTTCTAATTGTAATAGTTAGCTGGTTTACAGAAGCATTCAGGCTTACAGACCACACATGAAACCCATATGTGACATGTGCAGCACGGAATACTGTAATGCCAAAAGACGATCTTCACCAGAGGCTGAATAGAGCATCCGAGATAACACTCAGCGTTAAAGGTAGAAAATCAGGTAGAGATATTCCTAGGCCAGTCTGGTTTGTGCATGAAGGCAACACTTTATATTTGCTTCCAGTTCAGGGCTCTGACACCAACTGGTATAAGAACCTGCTAGTCGATTCAACGCTGAAGATTTCTACAAACGGCACAGAAATACCTGCAAGAGGTAAAGCAATAACAGACAGTAATAGGGTTGACGATATATTGAGGAAATTCAAGTCCAAATATGGAGAAGGGGAAGTGAAGAAGTATTATACGAAATTTGATGTAGCTGCTGAAGTCCCACTCTGACAGACCTTCCCATGAACTGACGCAGGCTAAATTAATTTATTCGATCATGCACTTAGAGCCTGCTAAGAATTTTTGACGCTTAGAAAAGAAAGGAGGCTAGTAAATAGCCCAATGCATAAGCAATTGGAATTCCTATATGATTTAACCCAAGAACGTATAAGCCCGTATTCTCGCCAAATTCAGCTGCAGCAATGCAGAGAATCTCAATACCAAGCGCAGCAGCATACAGACTTTTTACATGTCTGAAGAATTCATATATCGATTTTTTATTTTTCGTCTTTAGCTCTGCTGGTTACTACTATTGTTCTTGCAAGCTCCATGAGAGCAGCAATCATCATCCATAACCGAAAGATTTCTGGCTGCTGTATGGTGAATAATTAAACAACAACAGGTTTCTTTTGTGCAGTTTTGGCAGCATTGACTATTACTAAGTTTAATACATTCTGCACACTTGATGGACATATCTTATGCAAGTAAATAACATATAGAGATTTTAACCTGCTATTCCGCATGAATTAGGACCAGCCTCTAGGTCTGATACTTTTATAGTATCACACGGTATCATGTTCTTGTTTATATCGATTATTTTCTTATAGTTCATTGGCTGAACAGGAATATTATTCATTATAAATTTGGTAAATTCGTCTTGCGAAACAGAGAGGACTTTGACTTTTTTCCTTACTGATCCTATAGAAGCAAAAACAGGTTTTTCATGATCAAAACTGCCACTAAAATGTGCGGGAAGGATTATTGTCTCATCGGGAAGATTTAGTATCTTTTGATGATACGTCTTAAAAAGACTGCCAGCAAATTCTTCTGCTTTGTTATGAAGATCTGGTCTTCCTATTCCATCGACAAAAAGAAGATCTCCTGTAAAAAGGTAATTACAATTATCACTTAGAGCTAATCTAAAGGACATACTTCCTTTTGTGTGACCTGGCGTATGTATTGCGTCTAGGTGAATTCCATTGCTCAGTGGTATTTTATCGCCACCTCTTATTTGGTTCACAGTTTTTACTCTGGTATTATTATTATTTTGCAGGTCAATTTGATACCCTTCTATCGAACTTACGTAAACACCATTGCCAATGACCTTAGCAAGTTTCGTGGCACCCGAAACGTGATCTGCATGCATATGTGTATCTATGATGTTAGTTATATGCAGATCATTTTCCCTTGCAATCCTGTTTATAGGCTCGTTTACTCCACAAGTTGGATCTATGACAATTGCATTTCTACTACCATCACCATTTTCTTTAGATGCAGATGAAATTAGATATGTCATACAGCCTTTAGAAACTCTTCTTAATTGCCAAATTCTTACCTGAGAGCTGCTCTTGTTACTGTCAATAGTAGGAATAACAGCAACATCGTAGACATCATTCCATCCATCCAAGCCTCCTTTGATGCTCTTAGCATTATAACCATGCTGAGATAACATTTTAGCTGCTGACATTGATCTATTTCCATGCGCACAAAAAGTGACTATTTCTCTGTCTTTTGGGATATTCGTTAATGTAGCAGGTGATGATAAATCATCAATTGGAATTAGTGATGAATCTTTATATTTGTCATAAGAAATATTCCACGCCTTATGTTCATCTGGCGTTCTTACATCCAAGATAAAAATATCTTCTCCTTTGTCTATCTTCTGCTTTAGACTCTCCGCGTTAATTTGCAGCGAATCATTATCATTATCTTTGCTTTTCTCGTTATCTTCTACCATATCTATTGTAGAACCGCTGAAAATTATTAAAAATAAGATTTATTTAAATCGTATCCCCATAAAATATGGTATTCATTTTTCTATGGTAAGGAACATTTTCCTATATGATGTGATTATTATCATCACCGCTTTATCATCTTGTTTTTTTAGTCTCTCTCATACATATGATAACAATAATTCCAGATCCGAATGCAAGCCATGATACAAGCTGGACGCAGCGATTGCATCCTTAATGATAGTAACGTGGTAGCCAAGCTCCATACCAAGGCGACCTGTGGCTTCAATACAGGTATTTGCTATCATGCCTACCAAAATTATTTTCTGAATCCCACGCTGTTTGAGTTATGAGTCAAGATCGGTATTGGCAAAGCCGCTTTGTGCCCAGTGCTCAAGCACGATTACATCACCTTCGCGAGGACCAAATTCAGGATGAAATTCGCCACCCCAAGTTCCAGCAGCAAAGTCTTGGTCTTCGTTTGCCACATTGTACATCTAATTTTATTGCGTATCTGGAATTATCCAGAAATTGACTCTTGTTATAGTTTATTGTGCTAATTACAACATGATTAAACGCAAAGTTGCAAAGAAAATAATATCAAAATTAGTTACAAATAGAAATTGCATCTGTTTACGGCGTGACATAAGCGTAATTTATCATTAATCTATACCAGTTAGCAGTAAGAAAATGAGAGCATGGTCGGTTTGTCATGCAATGGGTGAAAATAGATAAACATGGTATTTCAGTTCTAATGTAATTTGCAATATTGTATGTGGCTTGATGCTATTACTAGTACCATCAATAACAATGGCAAATGCACAAGTATCTTCCGGTGGTGATAATAATCAGAGATGACAGTGGGACTAAAATGGGCGTTTGTGTGTTAGGGATAAGTCCTTGCAATGGTGATTGATTAAGGTTAATCAATCATTTCTCTTTGAAATGATAGAATTTCAAAGCCAGCCTGAATGAGTCGAATATATCGTTGTATGATGTGGCTTCTTTATCCAATGTTTCATCGTCATCCACTGCAGTTCTCAATGCGGTAATTAGCTTATCAAACCTGTCTGGATTAATGGCAATCCTACCACCATCATTTTCCGGTATCATTTTGCAATGTCCTAACATTCCTTTGTGCTCTGAATTGAAGTTAACAGGAACTATTTTCATATATTCACCCCAATTATCACCCAATTTCTCATCTAAACCTAGCAATCACTTTATCATAATCTGCATCTTCGCCTATCTGCATCTTTAACGATCTGATAAAGGAAGGATTGGCGCCATCGATGTATACTTTATCTACATTATATTTACTCATCAATGAGTATACTGTAGATAGCATTTCATTGTAATCTGGCCTATGATACTCCTCTGCATGCATTATCTGTATATGGTGCTCTACCCATTGTGTTATCACTATACCAAACGCAGAACTACCCTATGCTGGATCTATACCCATGGATGTAGAGGTGAACGGGACAATGATGTCAGGATTGTATTTCCTGCCTTTCTCTATTGCAGCTTCAATATCCTTTGTGTGGAATACGTTCCCTCTTCTACCCAGATATTTGAGGTTGTATTCACGCTCAAATGAAGGTGATTGCTTTGCTTTCTCTATTTCCTCTGCAGTGTATATCTTACCAATGCCATAAGTATAATCCAGAAATATCCTTTTGTAAAGACAAGTATCTTCAGATTCTTTCTCTATTCTCTCAAACAAACCATCAGGCGCATTAGGAGTTGATACATTACAATATATGGATTTGATTTTGCAATATATCTCTCAGAAACATCTCTAGCATCTTGCTGCTGTCCTGGAGGAAAGAAATCAGCTTCATCTAATAATATGAATGAAACATTTGGTAAACCTCTCATTGCATCTAAATGATGTGATGGAAATGCCTCTATCTTCGCATTGTTTAATTCTATT
>JBJMFM010000274.1:0-2716 GCA_045808425.1 Nitrososphaeraceae archaeon
AAGAGTAAAATATTAACAGCAGCTGTGGAAGTAGATCAAGACTATAGAAGATATAGACAGGCCAGGGTGAGTAAATCGATGTTATCGCCATCATTATCATCGCCAGCTTCCAATTTTGTAGAAGACCGTACTCAAACTGAACTACAGCTTGAATGTCCTCTTACTGACCATAGCACCAAACAAAATGTGACTGAACTATAAAACGGTCATAATTAACAATTGTGTTCAACACTGCTATTGCTGTAATCAAAGATTTTGTTTCATTGGATCTTGGTACAGAACAGCAACGTCATTGTCATCGTCACCACTATTATGATATATCTGACATGTAAAATTACCTCTCTTTAATCTCAAAAGACGCCAGTTTAGATATTTTGTTGTATTTCTGATTTTCAGCTTCAATAAAGAAATAGTATGTGGGGCAAGCAAGTTGTTAAGAGGCTTGGGATCATTATCATGTTGGATCATTATCATGTTTAAAATCAGATACTACTTCATTGCTTGTATTGGATCTGTTCTTGGATGCTGCTTCTTGTTTTACTATCTTTTCAAGTGCTTTTAATACTATATCTTTAACTGTAGAATAATCGAATTCGTTATTAATATTGTAAATATCGTTATTGAGCATCATCGACTATTGGTGTATAATTATTGGATATACACAGCTTTAACTCTTATCGGGGTTTATTTGTATAATGAATCCTTGCATTGCTGACTTCTGTGTGATACCCATAAGGTTAGAAAGCAAAAATAATAAACCTTTTATCAGGAATCATTATACATATTTTTATGGTGAGTCAGAAAGACCATGCTAGTAAAAATAAAAATAAATACATTCTGGCAGTCGATGATGACTCTGACATAGTTACACTCATTGAACATGCATTAAAGAGACAGAGATTCAAAGTATCTGCTTTTACTGATCCAATCGTGGCATTAGAAGACTTTAAGATAAATTGTAAGTATTGCAGCCTAATTTTATCTGATATTAGAATGCCTGGTATGAATGGTTATGAATTTGTAAAGAAAACAAAAGAAATTGATAAACAAGTCAAGGTAATACTTATGACTGCTTTTGACATTGATGACAAGGAATTTCACAATATGTTGCCCGATATCAAAGTAGACGCCTTTCTTCAAAAGCCATTCCATATACAGCAGCTAAGTGATGTAATAGACAAAACCAGCACCAGAAATTAATTTACGCGCAACAATTATGACATAATAATCAGCAACCGGTTATTATTTATGTATCATTTTTATGCGACTGTTAAAGTATGGGGACACTGGAAATATGATAATAAACTGTCATGTTAATGAAGCTTTGCATCATATAAATCAAGCAGGATATGGTGCTCATTACATAATAATTTACCCAGATTTAGATACACTAAGGGAGCTTTATTCTAACTACGCAGGTAAACAGATTGAAGATAACGATGAGGTTGTTCTTATAAATCCATTTTATGAAACTGCTGACTCGGTTAGACAAGTCCTTTCTCATAATAATTATAGTATGAATGTATCTAGATATGAAAAAGAAAATATGCTTCTAATTGCTGATTCTTTAAAGGAATGTCTTGGTGATCAACCACATACTCATTTTAGAAAGAGTTTGGCCAATTGTGCCGAAATGGGAAAGAATGGTCTTTCAGTCCTAGCAGACTTGGGTGCATATCCTCATAAATCCATGTATGACGACCTTGTAGATTATGAATTATCATTGCCGACAACATATGATGATGTTGCCTTGAAAGGCTTTTGCTTGTACCAACAATGCCCAGCCTTTAAGATGCATTCATGGTAGACTATTTGAGTTTAATGCCATAGTTTTCAAAATAAGATTTGAAATAATTTGAAGGTTTTTTAAGTAGGCCAGACATTCAAATCGCATATCTGTATTGACAAGGACGAATTTGAAAAATATATATCATTTGCAAAGACAAAGAATATCTTACATGAAAATCCAGAATTAGCCGCAAAAGAAGGGATTAAAGGTACACTCTTTTGCCAAGCCGGGCTATAATAGCACGTGCCGAAGGTGAGATGACACGCCTAGATATATTTTCTAATAACATATGCTGTTATATGGAATGGACGGAGATCTATCATGGGATAATAGGCACATTAGATTTTTGGCTGAAGTTTATGCAGGAGATGAACTGGAAGTAGAATATTCTATCTCAGACAAAAAAGGAGAAGGCAATTCTGAAAGGTATGGTATATTATCAATTGATGTTCAAATTAAACGGATAAATCATATTGTCTTTGCACCTCTACTTTTGTTATTTAATGTCATGCTATTTTTATATAACGACGAATAGGTCCCAGATACCTGTTATTTGGAATATCTAAAGCATGATATTCAAATCTGCGAATAATGCAAACTAGAATGCTTGCTATCCAATGTTAATTGCTATACTTAAAAGAACCCAATTCAAATAAATACTCATGACGAAGGAAAAGAAAACCAAACGGTGTGCAATATGTGGTTGTACAGAGCATAGGTTGTTAGGCTGTGCTACACATTGGCGTAACCATGTAAAGAACGATGAAGGAAAATGTGAATTAAGAAAAAAGTGAAGAGAAGATCATTACTTATCTTCAAAAAGGTAACTTTGCAGATCTAAATACACGATAAAGAACAGAAAACCTCTTAGTCATCTGCTGTTGCAAAACTATTAAGAATACCACAATGGAAATATCTGACCTCAAA
>JBJMFM010000275.1:0-3454 GCA_045808425.1 Nitrososphaeraceae archaeon
TGTTAATTAATGAAGATCCTACCAAATCAAAAGGATGGCTACCTAGCTGGTCGATATACTTAGTTTTTTATTCTCAATGCGTTTCTGTCAAGTCTATTTTGCATATGTGTAAATTAACCTTACTAATTGTCTATTTAATAAATAATTAGATTGTTAGCTCGATGTATAAGAAACAATTAACAACAACAGCATTAGCGATCCTTGCTATTGCGACAGCAATATCTCTTGTAACAGCATCCAACAGTGGTCGTCTTGTTACTCCTGTATTTGCTGTGAAAAATACTGACAAAAATGGTTCAACAAGTACAGGTGGTTCATCAACAAGTAAAAAAGATGCTACAAGCACAGATACTTCAACAACAACTAGTTCTCTGACGAGCTCAGAAAAAAAGTTCTTCAAATGTGTTGAAGCAATACCAGGAAAGATTAGTAAGGCTGATATTGATAGTTGTTATGATGAAGTTTTTGGAAGTAGTGGTAAAACACCCAGTAGCAGTAGTACTACAGGTAGAAATAGCGGTGGATCATCACCACAATTTGGTGGCTTAAGTCTAGGATCAGGTACATAACAGTTGGTAGCAACAGAAAGAGGAAGAATAACCATCTTCGATCTAAAAGATAAGCTTTTAATTTTTTCTCTACATTTTACAATCAAGCGATAAAATAATCATCATCCAAAACCATTAGTTATTCCCATTTGCTATCTTTACTAGTGGATGGTGCTTGCTAAACGAAAATTACAAGCATTAAGGAACAAAATTACAATTTACTGTTTATAAGTTTCTCAGACTAACAAAGTTACTGATATTAGTGCTGCTTAAATACTATCCCTTTTAACTTTAGTTATTAAAATATGATATCTTTTTTAAATAGTAAATGTATTTGAATTTGCATAAAGCCACATCTTAAGAAAGTGAGTTATACGTGGTTTGCACTATGGTTTAATCCTATCTGACGGTAAAAAGAAGAGAGGTTATCGTAGTGTTATTGAAGCATATTATCTAATTTTACTCTCCAGTTGAAGGATTAGCGGCTGGTGGCGGTGCTTCTGCTCCTGTTGTCATATTTTCTGAGGATGTAGTATTTGATGATGGCGTTGATGGAATACTGCATAATTTTGACTCCGTTGTGTTAACATGTGATCCTACTGATGAACATATTTTGCTGCTTTTTGTTCCGGCGTTAATGATGATGTTAAATTTCCTTGGCCTTGAGCGATACCAAAAATCCTCCATTCTCCTAACGTTACTACTGCTAGACTAGCAGCAAGGATGACTATTATAGATACAACACTCAGAGATGTTTCTTTACTTGACATATCGTAGAAAACAAAATAGCAGTATATAAAAGCAAGAAGCTAAGCTTTACATAAAATCTGTTGATATTTGTTAGCGATGCGTAACTTTGATAGCCGGTATAGTAATAACTTAGTTTAGCAATAGTGAAATAGCTGCTGGGACAAATACGGCTCTGTTTGTTAACATGAATATAACCAATAGAGCTGCAGCATTAACAAATTATGTAAATGAAATAAGGCGTGGTTTACCAGCACAATCGTCATTTCTTATGTTAATAGTGCTTGCATTATCTACAGCATCATTATCGCTACTATTATTATCATTTTCAACGTCACATAATGCATTAGGACAAAACCAATCAATATCACAGAAACAAGGACAACAACAACCAAACATAAAAGCATCTAATATTTACCAAACTCAGACAATGGTTCTTGGAAAGAATATCAAAAACTTTGTAATACTAATTCCAAATGAAGGACATGAATATCCAAATGCAACTCCAAAGGAATTGAGAATAGTAAATCAGCCATATATCCCACAAAATGCAGTAGTAAATGTCGGTACTACAGTAACATGGTTAAATGCAGATGCAGGTCATCACCATAGTATAACTATAGTAGACAGCAAAGGTACCATGGTCTATACAAGTGGTTTATTTAATAACTCTACTACTTCAAAGCCATTTACATTTAATAATGCAGGAACTTTTGCTTACTCCGGACCTAGCTATGACAAAATGTGGCCGAATTATAAAATGAATGGCACAATAACTATTGTAAATCAACCACTTGCCACTACTTTTAATAGTACTGCTGCAATCTCATCATCTTCAGGGTCATCTACTAACAGCAATAATCCTGACACTATAGCTACATTTATGGTACCAGCAAATATAGCTGACAAAACCATTTCAGATTTAAAGAGTAAAGGTTTTGCAATTGACAGTCAATACCCATTTATGAGTCTACGCGGAGGTGGTTCACCAACTGGACGAGATCCTCAACAGGTATTGTTAGTATTGACAAGCTCTGGCAAGAGTCTAAATGAAATTACATCAGCATTATCCCAGGTTGATGCTACATTGACGTACAAGTAGAGTAAAAAATATAGATGGAGCACTTCAGAGAAGCAGATTAAATACTACATGTAACTAATTATTTCTCTACAACTTATCATAAAACAAAGATAGCACAAAAAATCTCATCATACAAAAAGAACAAATGCAAAGTAACTATAGAATTCACGCTGATGAGATGAATACATATAGATTTGGTCTACTACCAATACGAATGTCGAATAGTCAAGTCTATATAATCTAGAATATGATATATGTTGGTAATAGTTGAAATCTTAAACTCAAGCGTACTTTCGTATAAAATTCCCCACAACCATTTCAAATAGAAAAGATAATAATAATATTATGCTACCTTATAGCTTTTTAGCACGTCGTTGAAAGCCAAGTCTAGGAACACCTCATTTCCATTGAATCCTTCTACATGGGATTTTGGCACCTGATATTCTCGTTTTGTACCCTGTAGTATAGTTATTGCATCTCCAAGTATCGCAATAACAGTTCCAACGTCTTGCATATCTTTGGATCTAACGTTTTTGTGCACTATTCTATCCCAATTTAAGATTACAGGCTCTTCTGGCATGTTATAATGTTACCAATACAGAGTATATTATATTTGAGGTGCAATATACTAAGTTAGAAGCATAAGTATATCTAGAACACATATCTTCTGACATCCATATTTAGCCAAATGTACCAAAAATGTGAATAACAAGTATATCTTTTTGGTTACAATGAATTTTAATAAAACAAAGGACATCATGGAAGTTTTCAACAATATAGGTGTATGGAGTTTCTCATGAAAAAGAGATTGACGCTTACCTTCTTTAGTGTTCTTAGGATGCCGGATATGATATTTTGCACTGCTGAAGCTGAGAGAGCGGACTTTGAATATGTCTCAGTGGCTGAATCTTTTTACCGCGATGCTTCGGTCTTATCAGCAGCCATCGCTGCTAACACAACCAAAATAAAATTAGGTTCAAGTCTATATCCAATACCAACTAGAACACCATTTCAAATTGCAATGGCAGCTGCTACACTGGAATTCTGAAGAGAAAAAGAAAGACATATGAAGTGTAAA
>JBJMFM010000276.1:0-3334 GCA_045808425.1 Nitrososphaeraceae archaeon
CCTACAATTTTGACTCCGAACTCTTTTGATGCCATTTGAAATCCGTTTACTAGCTCTACAATTTGACCTTTCGAATATCTGCTTGGAATCCCTATAGAAATAAGGCACAGGTACGGTGGATTGATACCTTTTGCAGACATATCACTAACGCATGATACAACACTTTTTCTCGCAATTTGCCATGGTCGCATACGAGGAGGTACGTCAGTACTTTCAACAAGCATATCAGACTTGAGAACAATGAGGACAGAGCTACGATTCTTAAACTGCTTGATTATTTTTTCAAGAGGTAAAATTACTACGTCATCATTTTCATTCTTAATCATTTCATTAATTCGTAGCCTAGATGAAAAGAGTCCAATGATTTCCTTTTCATTTAACCTGGTCATACACAGTTTGAATCCTTTCGCTTGTCCTCTTAAATAATAGCTTAGCTCTTTGTGTCTTTGACTCAACTGAAATTCTTATAGCATCTTCAGTATTAGATGGTCTTACAAGAATCCAAGAATCATCATCGAGTATTGCTTTAACTCCGTCTAGGATCAAAATTTCAGATGCTTCTGCCTTCAGAACATCCCTTAATTTATTGATGACTTTGATATGAAGACTGGAGTCAACAAATACCACGGATCTTAACTGAAGGTACTGCGAGGAGAAATTCAGACATTCATCAATTAGCTTCTTCTCTGAAGAGGAGATAATAGAGCTTGCTAAAAAACCGTCTCTGCACATATTGAATTTTGGCATAATGAAGCCAGCGCTGCTTCCCTCGCCTCCCGCATCGGCGTCGGTATCGAGCATCTTTTTAACAACGTTTGCTTCCCCAACCTTTGAGTAATATAAGCTGCAACCGTTTTGATGTATGTATTTCTCGATAGATAGACTAGTGTCTATGCTTGATACAAATTTTTTCATTCCCATACTGATTGCATTGGCAACGCAGAGCAAAAGTGTCGAATCGGCACTCAACTTTTCTCCTTGACTGTTGATTACTACAAGCCTGTCTCCGTCTAAGTCAAATGCAAATCCAAAGTCCAGATTATTTGATGATACCAATATACGTAATTCGCTCAAGCCATCAGCAGTCGGATCAGGATTTCTTGAGGAAAGACCGCTAATATCATTGACAGAGTAAAAAGTATGGCCAAGCTGCTTAAAAAGTTCGTTACAATAGCCACAAGCGGCCCCTCCGCCCGGGTCTAGACCTACTCGAGCTTTACTTTTCACTTGCTTTTTTGATGTCAGATGTGCGACTTGATCCACGTAGTCCGAGGAAATATCGAAATATTTCCCAAATTTCGCGGGCTTTAGCACCGACTTTTCATTAAATATAAAATTCACTTCATCCTCAAAAACTCCTCGACCATTTATTATGAACTTTAGCCCATTCCACTGAAGAGGGTTGTGCGAGGCAGTTATAACAATACCTGCTGCGTACTTTCGTGATTCTCGAAAAACGACCGGAGTAGGGGCTACACCTAGATTATAGACATGTATTCCCTGTTCCATAAGATTTGCGGCAACAAATTGACTAATAAGCCTGCTCGACGGCCTCGTATCTGAGGCTAGCACACAACCGCCCTCAGGTTTTATTGATGAAGATGCAAATAACCTTGTGAATTTACTTATATTATGCAATGTAAGATCGCCGCCGTAAATGCCTCTAACCCCAGATACTGATATTTTCACGATAAATTAGTAGATATCACTGGAATATTTATTCTGCACTTTTTGCGAAGTGAAATTGTATTTATGTAATTTTCAAATGGTTATCAATCGCACCACAGAGCAAGATTGTGAACATCATGTACAATATATACAAGTGCAAACTGAAAAAGGTGCCTTGTTTCATCAATGATAAAAACATATCAAAAGCTAAAGAAAAAGCAAGAAAGATTCTAGCCAGCTATTTTATTCAATCATATTCACCAAATAACCAAGTAGACCATCGTATTAATCTCTGTAATAGTTGCAAAATCTATACTCGATCGCAGTATAACCACTAGAATGTTCAAAATTAGCCTCAGCGGAGTTGTCAGTGCTGATATATTAAGAATTAAATAGTCGACCCTGAAACGTGCCTATATTGTTTGCCCTGGTAGCTCAGCCTGGAAGAGCGAAGGTTTCGTAAACCTTAGATCATGGGTTCAAATCCCATCTAGGGCTTGAAACCCACAAATAGACTGAGAATATGTTGATATAACGTTCCTAGTATCATTCTTCTAACCATCTAATAATTCGCTTTCCTCTAAATCACTTCTCTTCTTTAAAAAGAATAGTATTAGTGCCGCGACAACCACAAAAACAATAATGTTAGCTATTATGATAGAGATATCTATCCTCTGAAAAAATACATACAGTTTTAGTATCGCATAGAGGACGCAAGAGATCAGTATAATTAGACAACCGGTTATTGCATAGTTGATAGTTTTCTTTCTCACAACAAGAAATACCAATCACGTTGACTTAACAGTTTTCGTTATCAGGTCAACCACTCAATCGTTAAAGGAATTTCGTGTACATACAGGGCCCAAGAAAGATTGAAACCTAATATTTATCGTTTCGCTGGATCATTGGTACTAGTGAGTATCTATGTGGTTTTTTATACATAGCTTTTCAAAACAGATCTCAAGGTTACTTCCCTGCTTTACTTCAGACATTTTTATGCAGTCTTGTATAAGCATAGAAAAATCGGGCGGTCTACATAGGCCTCGAAAGTAAAAATATGTTTTCAAATAGAATACATTATTCCACCGGACACTATTGGTACAAATTCAACATTGGCTAACTCCTTGATGCTGGCTATAATGGCGTTGAACCATAAGCTATCAATTCCTTGACTCCATATCGTTACCTTTTTATATAATCTTTGAACTCCGCCATGGAAAAATCCCTTGCAGTCTTCTACCGTTATATTGTAATACTTTTGACTTATCTCTTCGATTATGCTTTCTGCCTCATCGGGCAGATACAGAATCGTCAATGTCGGGAACGGGATAGCATTGTTCGAAGCCGTTGACGACGTGTCCTCAGCCATTCTATTTGCCTCTCACGCTTGTATTATTAACTAAGAGCAATATCTGGATTTCTGGCGATCGTTATCACGTGATTAGATAATTAATTACTACGGTTTACATTAAGGTGAATTGGCAACGAGACTATTTCTATAAAAATCTTAGCGGGTGCAAAATTTGAATATAAGTTTAAGAAGAACTTGCCTTTATGTATTCTGAAAGTAATGGCTACACAAGCATATTGTGTAAAATGTAAGGCAAAAAGAGAAATGAACAATGAAAAACCTGTAACTATGAAGAATGGCAGAACTGCAGTATCT
>JBJMFM010000277.1:0-4646 GCA_045808425.1 Nitrososphaeraceae archaeon
GTTACATCTAACCAAACTCCACCATGTTCTGTACCTCTTCCAGAGATTATTTCATTATAATTAGCACGAGCCACTACATCACGTGGCCCTAGCTCCATTCTTTCAGGATCGTAATTTTTCATAAACCTCTCGCCTTTTGAATTTAGCAGAATACCTCCTTCACCGCGTATTGCTTCTGTAGCCAGAGTACCCACTGCTTTCTCTGGCCAAACCATTCCAGTAGGATGAAACTGCACCATTTCCATATCTACTAAATCTACACCTGCTTCATACGCTAGAGCTATACCCTCCCCATAGTTTTCAAAAATCCTAGAACTACTTACTGCATAGACTCGCGTATATCCACCAGCAGCAAGGATTAAAGACTTGCATTCAAATGTAACAAATTCTTTTTTTTCGATGTCTACTCCAAATGCTCCTTTGACTGCTTCTTGTTTTTTTACCACTTGTTCTTCCGGTGTTGCTGTTGTTGATGATGATAATGGTGGTCTTTGGCCATTTATATCACCATCATCACCACTTTCTGATTTCAACAATAATTTCGTGATATAAACATTATCTATTATTTTGATTTTCCGCTGATTTACTTGGTCCATCAATACACGTATTATCTCATGACCAGTCCAATCTTCGTAAAATACAGTTCTTCTATAGGTATGAGCTCCAAAAAAACGCTGTGTTAGTCTACCGTCTTTCTCTCTATGAAATCTAGCGCCCCAATTCACCAGTTCATTTATAGCATCGGGTGCATTTTTGCAAAGCACTTCGACTCTTTGGTAGTCAGCAAGAAATTCACCTTCTCTTAGAGTATCAGCCGCATGTATCACCCAATTATCTTCTGGATCCATAGTGCCAAGAGCAGCATTGATGCCACCTCTTGCAAGTACTGTATGAGGATCTCCTTTCTCACTCTTACTAATTATGGTAACGTTAGCACCAGCATCATGAGCCTCAATTGCGGCTCGAAGACCAGCAGAACCACCACCTATAATTAAAACATCGCAAGTGTAATTAGATTGTCTTTTCATGTGCTCAGCCATTTTATTATTTTCCAACTTAAAACTGCTTTATTTGTCAATATGGTGTGTATGGACTTGGTCTCTGTATAAAGTTAATCCTATCCTTTTGGCATATGGCTTGCCTACGTCTTAAGGCTTCAATAAATCCATTTATACCATCGCCATGTAAACCGAAAATTGTATCAACTTTCCAATCAAGCAATTCTTCAGCTACGCTATCAGCTGTACGCATATTTTCATATTCTCTCATCGAATCCTCAATAAACCTACCATCTTCTTTATTACCATTGTGAAGAGGTAGATTCTTTAGACCTTCTATCCAGCCTTTTATTTATCTAATTTTGTCTGGTTTCGGTACTATCTTTGAGCGTACTTTCGATTGCTTTTTTTAGGGTCTCTGTCACAAATGGAAGAATTCTTGAGTCATTTACCTTGGGAATTATGTAATCCTCCTTTAAATGAGTCTTTTCAACTAGCGAAGCAATTGCATATGATGCAGTAACTAGCATTTTTTCATCTAATCCATTTGCTCTGGTATCTAACAAAGCTCTAAGAACTGATGGAAATACGACAGCATTATTTACTTGATTTGGATAATCAGAACGCCCAGTTCCTACAATTCTTGCACCTGCTGTAAGAGCATCTGATGGAAGGATTTCAGGGTCTGGATTGCTAAGTGCAAACACTATTGCATCCTGGTTCATTGATTGCACCATGGCTTCAGTTACTAGTCCAGCTTTACCAGATACACCTATAAAAACATCTGCTTTTTTAATTACTTCTTCCAAACTTCCTTCTAATTTGTTTGAATTGCTATTTCTTGCTATTTCTTGCTTGTCTAAATTTTGGGAACCACCAGTTACAAGATCTTTTCTTCCTTCGTATATTGCTCCCTTGCTATCCGTTACTACAATATCTTTGCATCCTGCTTCATTTAAAATCTTGAAAATTCCATAGCCAGCAGAGCCTGCTCCTGATATTACGACCTTTACGTTATCTATTTTTTTGTCTACTATCTTTAGAGAATTTATCAATCCTGCCAATGTGATTACAGCTGTTCCATGCTGATCATCATGAAACACAGGTATTGAGAGCTCGTCTCTGAGCCTTTTTATTATATCGAAAACCTTGGGTGATTCTATATCTTCAATATTTATTGCTCCAAAACATGGCTCAAGTGCCTTGACAAACTTGACTATTTCCTCCTTATCTTGTGTAGCAATGCACAATGGAATTGCATTAATATTACCTAGAGCTTTGAACAGAACAGATTTTCCTTCCATGACGGGAAGTGCTCCTTCTGGGCCGATATTTCCAAGGCCAAGAACTCTTGTTCCATCACATACTATGGCTACGTTGTTCCACTTTGAAGTATAATCGTAAACTAACTCTTTGCTTTTACTTATTTCTTGAGCTACAGATGCTACGCCTGGAGTATAAATTAATCCAAGTGTTCCTTTTTCTTCATGACCGAAACTAGCATCGATGGAAACTCGATTATGTATTTCGATCTTTCCTCTTAGCGCTCTATGAAGGTTGATGGCATCCTCATTTCGCGTATTCAAGTGAAATGCCTCCTTTTTCTGCTATCTGCAGCAAATGATAAAATTAATAACAATATGTCCAACCTGTTTAAAAAGTTATGTTGTATTTGAATCCTGCTATAGTTTCCAACAAACCACCAAGGTTATCAAATTTCGCACTACGCAAGGTTTTGCACATTCAGCCCATAACTTTCACCTAATCTAATAGACGACATTGTTGGCTAAGCAGAGTCAATGGTAATTATCTATCATAATAATTCTATCTTCTTTTCGGTGGTAATGCTACGTAATAAGATGGTAGCTATTTTTTTGCTTTTGATTTTACGTTCGTCTTCGGGCTCTACGTCAATCATTTTGGAGATCGGGTGGAAGGGAATCAATGAGTTCTCTAAATTCATGTGAGCGACTATCCTTTGTTTTATCCCATACTTTCTTAAACTTTGGAATTGTCATCATTGATTTAGCTGTAGCTTCCCATCGCAACCAAAGTTCTGAATCAATCATGTAGATAAAGTGTACATCGATGGTGCTAATCCATCTTTTATCAGATCACTAAAGCTGCAAATAGGTGAAGAAGCAGACTATGATAAAGTAGTTGCAAGGTACAGATCACAAGGATTAGGAGATAAAGATAACTGGAGTCAAAACATGAGAATTGTACCTGTTAACTTCAACAAAGAGCACAAAGCAATGTTAGGACATTGCAAAATGATACTTGAACAGGATCCCTGCAAAATTGCTATTAATCCAGATAGATTTGATAAATTAATAACTGCTCTAAGAACTGCAGTAGATAATGATGGAACACTAGACAAAGAATCTACATCATACAACGACATATTTGATGCGTTTAGACTGGCTTTGAAGTTTTATCGTTATGTAGATAGTGGTAGTAGCAGTTATTAGTTAGTTAGTTAGATAGTTAGATAGCAGTAGCAAGCATGATAGCAGCAGTAAGTTAGTTTATTCAACCAGCTTATCATGGAGAAAGATAATGAGGAGGCTCAATCTCCCTCACACTAAGATCTTTGAAATCTAATATCATATTATCAGCCCTAAACACTACCCTAGGAGCAGAATTTGTTATTACGTAGTCTTTTGGTCTTCCACAATTAACGCTATAGAATTCCTTATCGGATCTATCAGCGTACCATCCACCGCTATCTGTAAGATTTGTTACTCTTACCCAATGGTTGTCATCTTTATCGTCTAAATATGATTCCATTTTTACTGCTTTGCCATTGTCTATATTATATACTACAACCTTCCAACCAATCCATCTGCCAACTATTGAATTAGTAGGTTTAGCTTTAGCAGATTCAGATGTATAACCACCTGTGAACCATATTTCTTTTTTCCATCCTACGCTACCATCGTCGCGTATTGCACCTGATAGAGCTGTACCATCACATGGATTTCTATCACTATGCTCTCCGCTTCTAGCAAGCCATGCAATATGGTCTGGTATATCGTTTTGATAATGGTCTGCCGTAGTAACGTTTGTTTTGTTTATTTTGACATAACCAGTAATTTCCACATTTTTCCATTGTGCATAACCTGGAGGAGTATCAACATGCATTCTAACTTGTGGGTGAGTAATGCGCCATGAGATACCACTTCCATCATGGCCATCATTACTACTATTTTGTTTGATGATGCTTTGATTAGATCCTCCAATAGAAAATATTAGATCGCTTCTAGGGTCATCCATATTAACATACCATTCTCTTCCACCTTTTACAGTTGGATATATTTCCTTTATACCGAATTTATCAACCCCTGCATTTACGTCATTATTAGAATGACTACTTTTATTTTCGATATTTGGAAGAAATGGAATTTGACTATATGCTGTACTTGGCAAATATACTAATGAAATGAAAACAACTACTGCCGCTACTATCTGTAAAACCGTAATAGCATTTATGATCATAGAATTTCCTAAGTAATTCAATCTATAGAAAATAATAAGATGACTGCATTATTTTAGTTTTTTAACGATTTTTACAAGCAATTCCTAAGTTTCTCTATGATTTTAGAGATGCTTATTTACTTGTTTCCATGAAGTTCTATGCGATATTAT
>JBJMFM010000278.1:0-8304 GCA_045808425.1 Nitrososphaeraceae archaeon
ATATCCACAGCAGGGACACCACAGCCCATCCCATTTTATAAATATCTCGCAAATTTGACAGCGTTTCTGTCCAGTAGCATAACGACCAGAACCAACTGGTTTCTGTGCCTTGTGACGTATACATATACCCTTACAAGTCATACTTTCTCTCAAGCTTGCGTGATCGTTTTTCTATTTAAAGTTGTGTAATGATCAATTATTAGAACAATTATCTAGCATTAAATCACGTAAAGAAAATAGAAAGTTACGAGCTTTTGGCTCACTAACGCACAGAAAGGTCCTTGACTTCGAATGCTTCATTCATTGTCAAGTATTCTTCGATCTTCATCTTTATATCATCGGGTTCAGTGTCGTCCATCCCAGAGAATCCTGCTTTAAAAGAGATTTTATTCCCGGAGATATTTACATCTTCAACTTCCATGTCAGCATATACGTTTCCAAGTTCATTAACCCATTCTTGAGCCTCATTAGAGTCTACGCCTGACGTATCTATATTTACGGTTAGCATCTTGGTCATCTATCTAAAATCACCTATACCAGATTTAATATGGATATTAATAAAGTTGACTACGAAACATTAAAAAACGTTTAGGAGAATTTAAACGGTCTAGGTTTTTATTTTTTTATATTTATATATAAAATATAGCTATCATAGAGAGCATAGTTACTCTTTTTTCTCTTCAGAACCCCAATATTTTATGAGTTCCTTTTCAAATTTTGAAGATTGATCCTCGTTTAATGGGTCTCCACAGTTCTTGTGTGTTGGGACAACTCGCATGCCTGCAAGTTTGAATTCTACCTCATAGAAGTGGATCTTAGGACAGTTGCACATATATGGTTAAAAACTGTTAACTTCACGCCTTATTTATTTATCTAATTACTCACGATATATGTATATATACAATAAAGTATAATGCAGTCATTCAGATAAAGATGATAGTTTTCAGAAAAATTAACCAGTATAAACACTGCAAATTGAAGAAAAACTAATCCTTAATTTGCTTAGCTAAAGCTATCTGCACCTGTTATCACAGACATAAAAGTGGATATATATTATTGCCGCAAAATATGGAGTGAACGATTGACAAACATTTATCAGTTCGATCTAATCTATTTTATAGACAATGGCAAATATTATAGAGTTTAATGTAGTGAGTAGAAGAAGATTATTTGCATTTGCGTTAGCAACTGTGTTAATGGTATCTATTATGACTACCGCTGCAATGAGTTCGATAAGAAATGCTTATGCTGCGAATGACAACTGGTATGTTGGTAAGGGTGCTCAACCAAATACTTATTATACATACAAGATCCAGAATGGAGATACTGACAATGGCCAACCATTTACAATGAATATTTATTTTAAACAATTTAACAGTACTGGAGGTTACTGGATTGCTCCAGCATATGTTGTCAGTCAAGGCCAAGTCTTTAATGGAACCTTTCATCTAAGTGACCTAGACTTGAGTGTTCTTGGAACTTCCAAAATTCCAGATAATATGTCTAAATATGCCAGTGCATATTCTAATTCAATACACTGGCTTGCTTCTTTTGTACCCAAACCCGGTCTATCTCTAAGTGCTCCATACTGGGGTAAAATAGCCTCCATAGGAGGATCACCAATTGCACCAGGTAGCTCAGCAAAAGTAACCGTACCAGCTGGCACATTTGACACCAAGGTAATTAACTACCACAAAGGTGCAGACAACAATATTTGGATAAGTCCCAACCTTCCCTATCCAGTCAAGGCACAAACCTTTGCAGATGTAACAACAGGAAATCCACCTGTTCAATATGCATTTGACCTTTTAGCAAGAGGTCAAGGTACTCCTCCACAACCTACAAGCCAAATTGAGATTCCTAAACCTCCTTTGACAATACAAACTGCGCGTGGAACGTATTATATTCAGTTGCTTTGGGATCCGCCGACAATTCAAGCTGGAAAAACTGCAGATTTTGGTTTAATATTTCAGGATAATTCAAAAAGCATAGTCAATCAAGTCAGCTACAGTTTCAAGGTAACAGACTCAAGTGGAAAGGTAATTGCAGATCTACACAATCAAAAGGCTCCGGATGGAACAGGCATGCAACCGGTCAAATTTGACAAAGAAGGTCCTGTCACTGTCCTAGTAAGTATTGATGCTGTTGAAGGTCAAGCAAGTGGAGAATTTGTAGAGAGTGCACCATTCCATGTGATAGTAGTACGCGCATAGTGAGTGTGTACATATCTCTACGCATTCTCTACATATGACAACAGATCGTTTACTCTATAATAAATACTGCATGAGCTTGCAATACATACTATAGTAATAGCAGGGATAAGTGGACTCTAAATGTCTGTGACTAGAGCAAGAGAGCTTCGAAAAGGAATGGGCCTCAATACTTCAAATAAAGTGCATCTAATCTACTTTTATTTTCTCTCTTTATAAATTATCACAATCATCAATCAAAATCCATGTCTCCCATGCAAAAAGTTCTTAATTTCAGAATTAATTACAGTAACAGTTCCTAATTACAGTAGCGATAATTATAACGCTACTGTGCGAGGTTTTTCTTGCCCCATGCTTCAATTACTAATTCCACATCCCTACTGATTTATTGAAAGTAGGGGACAAAAAAACATTTTTTGTTTTTCATAATGTATTGACGATATCAATTCATTACCTCCTGCCTGATGATTTTCAGGAGTAGCTATTACAATAAGAAAAAGCACTTCCAGTTAGTACAGAAGCGACGAAGCAAAATCAAGCGGTCAAAAACTAAAAAATCAATTGATTCTTATTAGTATTTTTACAATATTAACGTAATTAATTATCTAAAATAAACATTTTGCATCAACCAGTCAACATAACTTTTTATTTTTTCGTCATCTACTTTGCACCATAAATGGATAGAACCAGGTAGAATTTCCATCCTGCCCTTTTCTAAAATTACCTTAATGCCTTCCTTTCCTTCATACATATATGCATCATGTGCCTGAACATTATTGCCTATAACTTCAATTGCCATGCGTTTTATTTCTTCTCTTGGAATAGGAAAAGTCCTACGAAATTTATCCACCACTATGCCAATGTTTTCTGTTCCATAGGAGTCAATATCAGAAATCTTCTTTGAATCGGGGAAATGCAGTTGTAAGTTTAAATTATAGCGAGAGCCTGTGAAAAGGGCAAGCTCATTAACCTTTTGGTATGCAATATTAGGACTCCTCTTCAAAATCCTATGCAGATTCTCACTGTTGTTGTGTATGTTAGATCTCAGTTCTTCAATCAAAGTCGAGAATAAGATCATTATCATATTTTAGCATTATTCGTTTATAATATCTACATCAATTTACAACTTTTTATGATGCTACGCATAAGCCTTTATTGATGTTTGCTGTTGATGGCGGATCAGAGCGAGCTACAAGTATTGAAGACTACCAGAATACATGTAGTGAATTCATAACAGACATTAGTAAAGATTACAAGGATTGGGTAGACAGATATCAGCTTAGCGAAGAGGAAAGCAAGTCAAGGAAAGCAAGTATAGATAACATCGTACAGACAACAAATGATTGGATTTTCAAATATGCTGACACAATTAAGAAGGTAGACATAATAATGAATGACGGTGTCAATAAAATGGCAGAAAATACAGCAGGTTATCCATTCAAATTTGACGTTTTTGTTAATAACATGATTCGATATGCTAATCACCCCATCGGTGAAGTTCGATTAAATGTAAGAGCAACTCCTAGAGATGGGAGGCTTGCTCGCATAGGAAATTATGGCAAGGACCAATTGTTTCTAATTAATTCCAGCTCACAGGTAAATTTTACGGTTAGTCCGGAGAGCCTAAAAGGCGTTGATATTTTAAGTGATTATATCGTTATTGATGCTAAAAACTGCCGAAAATACGATGTTATATCTATTACCGTACTAGCTGAAGAAGTTAGTGAAAACTCTGTTATGGAAAGTAGGGGATATACTACTCTCATCTTACTGTTATAAAAATCTCTACATGCAATATCCATATTCAACTCAGAAATATACCCCTATATACTTCAATATATATAGATATATATGTAATTATTTTATACAGTTCGTCAGGAAGCATCCTTCGAATGTACAAAAACAAAATTTTTTACTATAAAATACGCTTGAATCCTATAGCCATATTATGGGAGACGATCATTGGATCACTATTTCGAATGGTTAATTAAACACAAGATTAAATCTTTAAAATACCTCGTGTAGTCTTGATGGAATATTAGTGCGACGGTCGTCCAGTTTGGTCTAGGACATCAGATTGCCAATCTGGTAACCCGGGTTCAAATCCCGGCCGTCGCACTCCTCATTTTTAAATTATAGCTAT
The DNA here is from genome assembly GCA_045808425.1 of Nitrososphaeraceae archaeon. Taxonomy (GTDB): domain Archaea; phylum Thermoproteota; class Nitrososphaeria; order Nitrososphaerales; family Nitrososphaeraceae; genus JAFAQB01. The sequence goes on from JBJMFM010000278.1 coordinate 4,354, forward strand.
AACAGTAGTGTTTGTCTTTTTGGAAGGATCAATCGAGCATGAAGCAATGTTTAGCTATATTGATTGAACTACATGTCAAACAATACAATATCATAATTTTGAATATCAATAAGAAATTGTGTGGCTGGAAAGAGATAGAACATGTAATTAACTGTAGTTTAATGAAACTAAAGAAGAATAAGAAGCAGGAATATGTATGTGTGAAAACTATTTGTCTAGTGAATCCTGTAGTGAACACTTCAAGTATATATTTTATACCCATAGTATGTTAAAATCATAATTGAACTTAGTATTATCAACGACAATAAATCTTCGTTTGAATTAGTTCTGCATTTAGTTACTAAAATAGAGAATAATTACAAATTATTGAAGTTTGAAATAAACTATGATAGAAATATGCATATGAGGCTATGTCAATTATTGTATTAAGATACAGTATGAATGGTATCAATATGTCTCATACAAGAGGGCGATCTATATTCATTATATCTTCAATATGCGCCTCCTCTCTCTCTGACACTCTCTTTAATACTTCGATAGCAGCAATCTTGTGAAGATATTCATTATTATTTCCACATCTATAAGAATAGGTACATCTTGGGCAACCACTTTCAGTTTTGCACGAACATTCTGTTAATATTCTTAATGACCTCTCTAATGCATTTTCAAATTTGTCATAAAGCGCTCTACTAGCGCCATTTCCACCAATAGTGCCATCATATATGAAGATCAAACCTGAAGAGCCTAGAGATATTCCTCCCAAGTCCTGAGATGCTCCTCCAGTTATCATTGTACTTCCTTCTATTATTACATGTTCGGAAGCATGATATCCACTCATTTCTACATATTGCTCATCTTCTGCATCTTTTAAAGTATTTACAGGTCTTGGTGCTCTGAATACAAGTCCTTTAGTAATGAATTCAAATTCTATAGGATTTTCAAGCATGACTTTGGTTCCTTTTGCAACTTCCTGTCCAATCTCAATATTAGAATAGCCTAACACTCTCTTCTGGATTTTCAAAGAACAATATTTTACTTCTATTCCGATTGTTCTTTTCTGTTCATACGTGTTAAGGACATTTGGCCACTCGTCAACTACTGGCTTCGTGTAGTATGGATAGTCATCTGGAATACGTACTAACTCGGCATATGGCCGTCTTTGATTTTTTGGATCGAAATGAAGCTTTTTTACCTGGTATCTTTTTCCAGATAAAAAGTATACTGCATTATCATGCAGTTCCTCGAGTGCTTGTGGCAATGAACGTTCGCCAATCAACTTTCCACTGAAAAGTATATCGGTACCATTTCCAATTCCTCTAATACTAAAGTCTCTTAGAATGCTAACCGCTTTCTTAAAGTCAGGAATGAATTTTCCGTTTAACAGATGGAGTAATCCTTTAGAGGTAAGTCTCTCAATAGTATTCAATATAGCAGATGATTCTGTCATTAAAATAGGTCTGTCACAAGCCATGGCAAGAACTTGATATTCCTCCACAAATGGATTAGAAGGATCAGTGTATGCCAATTCCTGGTCCGCCAGATAGTCATCTGGGTGTGATTTGTAATATTGACTTATTGGATCATTACCTAATGCTAGGAATGCATATCCTTCTTGGCCACTTCTTGCTGCTCTTCCTACACGCTGAATCAATCTGTTAATGGGAACTATATCTGACACAATGGCATCTATATCACCAATATCTATACCCAACTCCAGCGTAGGTGTTGCTGAGATCACCATTAGTTCACCATTTCTAAATGATTGTTCAACTATTTTACGCTCTGTGGGCAAGAGTCCAGCTCTATGTACCTTTATTCTTAGGCCTTGCTTAGATAAATAGAATGCAAGAAGCTCAGAGCCCAAATGTGATTTGTTAAACGCAATTGTCTTATGATTGCTTGTAGCCATTTGTCTAACCAGATCAATCATCAAAGATCTACGTGAGTGTAATGATGGAAATAATATTACAAAATTAATTTTGCCTCTTCTGCCTTTGCCATATACAATATCCATTTTTCTTCCAAATAGAGACATACAGAAGGCTTCTGCATTTGGCAGAGTAGCTGAGGCGGCTATTATTTGTAGTTTCTTATTTTTTGACATCCTCTCAAGTCTGCTTATAATATAATGGACATTAGCCCCGAATACACCTGTATAAATATGAGCCTCGTCAACGATCAAAAATCTAGCATCGCTAATTAAATATGAAAATTTTGTCCTATTTAGAAGATGATAATGAAGGACATCAAAATTTGTGATGATAATTTCTGGAGGACTAGACAGTATGAAATCTCTTTGTTTGCTTGTAATATCTCCGTCAAATATATTTACGTAGATTCCTAAAGGCTCTGCAAGCTGACTTATCTTTGCCAATTGGTCTCTTGCAAGAGCTTTTGTAGGGTAAACAAAGATTGCAAATATTTTTCGTTTTCCTCTTATTTTAGACTTGGGGGATCCAAAATGTGATAGTTCTTCGAAGATCTTGTGTAACACAGGAATACAGAATGCCTCTGTCTTACCAGAGGCAGTTGGAGCAATAACAACTACATCTTTTCCATGTAAAATAGCCTTAACGGATTCTTCTTGAAATTTGTATAACTTCTTGATTTGTATTTCCATTAGAGCATCAATTACGGCGTCATCTACAGGCAAGTGTTGAACTTTGTTTCCAAGTTCTGGTCCAGGTTGCTGTATCACTCTATAATCGACTACATAATCCTTTTGAGAATGCAGTATGCCTTTGAGCATTTCATTCTCATTAGCATTATTACGTAAGATCATATGGTTTATTTCAGAAGTTGGACGAAGTAGCTTTTCGTGTTCCATCAAAGATTTCAGGCTTTCAATCTCAGTAATATGTCCACTATCGTACATGTACAGGAATTCCAGATATGCTTCATCTAGATTAATCATTGAAGGGACTAGAGAACAGATTCTGCATCCAGAACAAACAAACAACAATCGCCCATCGTATATCCTATTGCCATCTATCGAATTAGGAAGTTTACACCTTGGACATCTATATCGAGACACGCTTTTCAAAGAGCACTAACAAGATAAATTTTTTCTGGGATTATAGCATGACTTTTATTGGAAATCTTTTTTGCAGGTTATGTAAATTCTGCATTATTTAATGATCCTACGTCAATACAATATCGTTTAAGATATAGACTTATTTATCTGGGCAGTTTAAGATTACAGAATGGTAGACCTAATTTATGGTCGTGGTGTAACTGACCTTATCCGTGAAGTGCCTTTTTTTGCTAGCATATTTAAAAAATACATTAGCATTAAACTCTTTGATTCAAAGCCTGCAATGTATGGCTCCGTAGATGTTAACAATATTTGTAATTTGCATTGCAGCCACTGTTATTGGTGGTTGAATAGAAAAAATGATGCAGAAGACCTGAGTGCAGAACAATGGAGACAAATTATTAGAAGGACTTTCAAAAAGCAACATGTCTACGTTGTGACTCTGGTTGGTGGTGAACCCACAATGCGTCCAGATATAATTCAAGTGTTTTGTGAAGAAATGCCAAGAAGAGTATGCGTTGTAACAAATGGAACATATCCTTTAAAAAGATTTGAAAATCTATATTTTTATTGGATATCCTTAGATGGAACAGAAGAAGTACATGATAGTATCAGAGGCAAAGGTGCATACGCAAAGACAAAGCAAAACATTTCAGAGTATATAAAAGGCCCAGATCGTAAAGGTAAGCCAGCTTGGAAAGATATATGGATTACAATGACGATTAACTCTTTAAATTACAATACCATTGAAAATTTAGTAGAAGAATGGAAGGGTAAAGTGAATAAAATAGGATTTCAATTTCATACACCATTTATAAAAAATGATCCTTTATGGATGCCATTTGGAGATAGCCGAAATCAAGTAGTTGACAACCTTATTTCTTTAAGAAAGAAATACCCTGATTTTGTAATTAATG
>JBJMFM010000279.1:0-53278 GCA_045808425.1 Nitrososphaeraceae archaeon
ACCACTACTGAATGTAGCATAGTTTCTTCCTATTAAGACCTAATCCTACTGAAGATGAGTTGGAGAATAACCTGTGATAAAGATTCGAATTAATTAATATTTATCTTTATCAGCACGAATGTGTCCGATTATTAAGCTGCATATGATGGCAATAGATCTCTGTCATTCATAATTCTAATAACTTGGGCATCTGTAACTTGTTCAAAGTTCTGATGATATTGTTCTACTGAATGAAACGTAGAGAGAGATGGACTGATTACGACTTCAACCTCTGCATTACATTCCTTCTGTAGCAATTTTACTGTGCACTTTGTGGCGACAGGGATAGCAATGATTAATCGTTTAGGCTTGCTTTCTAGTTTCCATATCCATCTGGTAGCAGCAATAATGGTTGCTCCTGTTGCGGCCCCGTCGTCTACTAAAATTACAGTTTTATCTTTAACAAAAGAATTGAAATCCTTTCTTGGTTCCCTACAATACAGTGCTCTCATGTGTTTGGCCACTTGTATTTGTTCTAATTTCTCTGTTTCTAAATAATCTGACGATACTTGAAAATCATTTATCAATTGTTTATTAATATACAAAGTGCCATCTTCCATAATTGCACCTATTGCCTGTTCTTTATTATAGGCAAGTGTAAGTTTCCGCGGCACAACTATATCAAAAAAAATAGTAAATAACTTCTTTGCTATAATGTCTGCAGTTATTACACCGGCTCTCGGAATGCCTAAAACAACCGCAGTTTGCTGCTCTTGTTTATTTTTAATTCTATCCTTTAAAGACTCTGCCAATATGTCTGCTGCAGCAGCCCTATCTTTGAATTTGAATTGGAATTTACGACTTAGCGACTCAAAGATCATCTTCCTTCAGATACGCAACTTCTATACCAGCCAAGTTAAGATAAATAGTCTTTGTAAAGTCAGTGCCAAGTGAAAAAGTTTTTCGAATATTATCAATAAATGATGCAGCTAGCAATCTGACCTAACGACGTATTCGAGTGCGATCATAATACTGCTCTGCTTTTTTTTACTCCACAATGAATCCTACGTAGCTTCAACGTAAGAGCCTTTTGCTTTAGTTAACCTCGTTAAAATCAATAATTAAAGCGCCGGGAGAGGGATTTGAACCCCCGAGACCACTAAAGGTCACAAGCTTTCCGATCTAAAGGACTTCGCTTCTTATTTACTTAATTGAATTTTTCCAGGCTTGCGCCCTACCAGGCTAGGCGACCCCGGCACGCACATTTACTGATTGTAATTGTATATAATCTATGTCAAAGAAAAAGCGGACAATATAAGATTATAAAGTAAGAATTCTAGTCTGGATGTCTTTTAAGCATCAATAGACATCCAAGAAAAAAACGAGAAAATCCATTATTCCTTATCATAATTGCATTCTAAATTGTATTCAAATGCCAATGTCATTCTGCAAGCTTTTGGACAACAGATCATACTTGTGTATTTTTGAATGTCCTGATTCTGTGGTGTGGTCCTCAACGTCTAAACGAAATAAAAAGCGCTTTCCGCATTCAGTGCAAAACCACAATGTTTTCAAATCCTCTTGTCCCATACCTGGTAGCTAGTATCATTTGCAATTAATATGATTTAAAAGGTGGGTAACCAAATCATATTCGTTTTATTGGAATTTTTATGCTGAATTATGATTCGCGCCAATTATGAGGTACAACTTTATATTGAATTTTACAGAATCTTCTGTCTCCAATCACTGGTTTTGTATGGTAACAAAAGACAAAGATAAAAATAGGGTCTGTTATAAGAGATGTATGTTTATGAGCAAGCAACAAGGACTTTCAGAGAATTGTAATAATAAAAACCATGTAGATTGTGATGATTGTATGTGCACTTGTCACATTCCAGGTACTATGGATAACCTGGCCAAAAATGTGGCAAGACTAGACAGGAGTACTCCTGGTCTTGGTGAATCACTCTAATCAGTCAATCAATTAATTTGATAATTTGTTAATTCAGCACTTCCTATGATTTGTAGCACAAGCAAATCATTTTTTGAGATTTTTGAGTTTAATTACTATGTAACTATATAATATATTGTATAACATCCACATATATCTAAATAGGTAGGCAGGCATATAGGCACAAGATCACAGATACGCTGCTTTATTCGGTTGCCTTACTCTAGTGAGTGGATGTGGAGGATGAGGATGACGACGGAGAAGAGGATGAGGATGACGAGGAACGCCAGGCCTTTGGATAAGTGCCGGGTTTCATTATAATCCTTTTCATGCTAAAAGCCACACCCTTGATGTTATCTTCTATTTCTTCTTTGGTCATTAATGCTTCTGCCAGTCCAACTATTTCTCCTTTAAGCGTATATATACCAACAAGCTCATTTTTGGCTAAACCTTTTGGTAATGCAATTACGCCAGGAACTGCTAATTGTGCACCATGACAGAGCGCGTCAACAGCAGTATCACGAACTACTGCACCGCGTATTCCTTCCAGACAAAGTTCAATTGGCTTTATTAATTTGCGTAATTTAGTGTCATCGTCATTTTTTTGTTTATACATTTCAAAAGCGTCAGTCAAGTCATGCAACTTTGTAAAATCATGCTCCCTCTCAAGGAAATTGCTAACCCTAGTTCTACGCAGTTCCACCATAGTTGCACCAGGACCTAAAACTTCGCCCACATCGTAAATTATTTTTCTAATGTAGGTTCCAGACTGGCATATCACCTGTAAGAGTACCAGTCTGTCATATCGGTCGACCATTTCGAAATGGTATATTTTTCTGACACGTGTAGCGCGTCTTACAGATGAGCGCTGAGGTGGTCTCTGGTATATATCCCCTGTAAACTGTCCAATTACTGATACTAGTTTATCTTCTGCAATAGTTGTATGCATTCGAGCGAGTGCGTAATACTCCTTTGGTCCAAGCAGTAGAACCGAAATTGCCTTAGTTCCCTCTCCAAGTCCAATTGGAAGAAGTCCGGTGGCGGCTGGGTCTAGGGTTCCGCTATGCCCAGCCTTGTCAATTTTCAAGATCCTTTTGACCCATGCAACTACTTCGTGGCTTGTTGGACCGTCTGGTTTATCTATTAAAATCAGTCCGTAATCCAGTAATGCAGATATCGGTCTCTTATCAGGATAATGACCATATTTATCATTTGTAATATCGTCATCTATCTTTACAAGATTTGTTAATTGCGGTAAAATCAATATATGTTTACTTGATAGTTGTGGTCTATTCGGCGTATTATATATTTACAATTTGATGATTATCCTGCTCTACCCTATCATAAAGCGCGATCTGTCTGAACTGTATGTAAGCAAAGAAACCAAGCTAGTTAGCAAAGCTATAGTGTATATCCTATCCTAACTTAATCTAATAGCATTCTTCCATCCAACTCAACCAATAATAAAAATATTTTTTATTATGTCTATCGATACTTTTACCAACGAATCTAGGCACATCAAATCTGTATTAATTGAAAAATCAAAAACTGTCAGATCCTCTCCAAAGTTAAAGCCATATAATTTGCGATAAATTGTTTTATTTTGCTGATCTCTTATTTTTATTACCTTTTGTGCTTCTGCAACAGAGAGGTTGTCGCGATTGGCCATTCTCTTTGCCCTGTTAAGTTGAGACCCCTTAAGCCAGAATTTGATTGGACCTTCAACCAGCCATGGAAGGGTGTAGCTAGTAATAACGGCTTTCTCTGTTTTGACTATTTCAACAAGTTTTTTGTCTACTTCCTTATCAAAATGTGGATCTGTCTTTCTCTCGGTCATGAATTTTTTTGCTTCTTCTGTATCCCACCAGTCGTTTCCCGAAGTCAAGTATCCTTTATCATGAGCAAGCATCTTTAGGATATCGCCGCCATTGTATAACTTGAAGTTAAACTCTTTTGCAATTTCTGATGCTATTGTTGTTTTTCCTACTGCAGGCCAACCAGAAATAACTATACTGGTAATATTGTTATTGTTATTATTATTACTATTATTATTTCTGCTTTCATTCATGTTGTTATGTATTGACCTCTCTAACTTCTCACTCACTTAGTTACTTGCTTACTCACTTGCTTTTTTTTCATTTTATTCATTTTATTTTTCCATTCTTCAATCAGCAGAAAGTACCCTAGCAACGCTAGATACAGCGTCATCCATTTTGGTATCATTATTTGCGATAATAATAAAAGGAGCGCCAGTTAAAATCGAGCAAGTTGCAACCATTAATTTTGATATATCTATTTCATATTGAATCTGCTGCGTGGAGATAGCATCTCTAGCGCGACTTGTATCATTTTTTCTTCTATTAACTATCTCAGTAGCATCGGCTATGATCATGATAAAGCTTGTGGGTTTAATGATATCTAGAAGACGCATTGGAAGACCAGGATAATAATTTCCCCCGCCGGTCCTCACAAATATATGAGTGTCTACAATTACAATATTATCCCGCATTTCTGCTATTCGTTTGGCAGTCGTGTCCTGAAGCCTTCTCTGATCTTTAAGAGATAGCTTGCGTAGCTCATCTCTATTTTTAACTCCTGCTGTCCTCTTAGCTTCTTCGAACATTTCGGTTCCAAATACCACTACTTTGGCATTCTGGCCCTTCTCTTTGAGAGATTTCACAGCTAATGAGATAACGCTTGTCTTTCCAACGCCGGGTATGCCACCTATTATCACACGTTTAGTAGAGCAGGTGTTGTTATTGTTGTTGTTGATGTTGATGGTGTTGTTATTATTATTATCATTACTAGCTTCATTAGTAATACTAGTAATGTCAGCATTACTGCCCTTAACAGTGCTACTACTATTACTGCTATTATTATTGTTATTATTACTACCGTAGCTATTATTATTGTTATTACTATTTTCTGCCAAGAAGGGACGCCAGTTTGGGCATATGCGTATCTACTTGTTCTTTTATGAGCAGATTATAATAATTCACAAGAATGTCTACCATCAACAAAATGCCTATTCCTGAACCAAATACATTTAACACATCTGACACAGATGCAAGAAGGCCTATAATAATTCCTCCCACTATTGTAACTGAAGGAATATACTTGTTGAGTAAGACTTCTACTGAGCCCTCAGAACGTCTAAATCCTGGAACCTGGACATCTGCATCAAGCAAGTTCTTTGCGGCAGACTTGGCTGATAAACCACCTAGCTCGACCCATAGCCTTCCAAAAATTGTTACTATGGTCGTAAGAAATACAACATAGACTACTGCCCGGGCAGGATCTTGCGCTGCGGCATCAAGACTTCTTGGTGAAGTAACGTAATAGAGCAAACCACCAGTCGGACTTTGAGGCCTACCCGGATCGTACTGAGCTATATAATTGAATGTAGGATTTGAATTTTGGGGATTATAGTTTGCCCACAGCATTTGTCCCATAAAAACCGCATTGGCAAGAAGCGCAGACGACAATATTACAGGAATATTAGAGGTATACAAAAGCTTGATTGGATACACAGCCGTAAATCCTCTATACTTAGTTGAAACAATAGGAATGTCTATATGTATTCCTTGAACGTATACCAGTATCAAAAGCACTAGAGACGTAATAATTAGACCAAATACACTTGGCAGCTGACCGGATCTAAACAATACATCCTGTAAATGACCGTGTGCAGCAGAATCAATTATAAACGGAATTATGCCCACTGGACCATCTTGCGCAGGCAGCGGACTAAACATACTCCATAAAATTCCTTGCGCTACACCGGCCATTATAAAGAGACTAATGCCAGAACCAAGACCCCATCCTTTTTGAACCAGCTCGTCTAGCAGCATGACAACTAAACTGGCTCCCACCAGCTGCCCAACTAGGATTGGTACGAACTCTGGGCGAGCTACTAGGTGACCATAAACGCTGGTTCCATATAGTGTGCCTTCTGCTATAATTACAATTATCGTTACTATTTTAGTAGCTGACGTAAATAACGAACGGTCATCGGGATTCTTAAAATTAAGTTTCAGTAGATCTGAGCCTTTTAGCAATTGCATGAGCAAGCCGGCCGTAACTATAGGGCCGATTCCTAGCTCAAGGAGCGTTCCTTGCTGCGCCGCAAATATTACTCTAGCAAAAGCTAGAAAATCAAACTTGGGATCGCTTGTAACGCCATAAAGCGGTATCTGTCCCATAATCAAGTAAGCAAAAAGAGCGATAGCACTCCAAACAAACTTTTCAGTAAGGGTTATTTTCTTCTTGGGTTTTTCAACTTGAGGAATATAAGCCGATATCTTTTTGATTATTGTTCGTAGCGGGCTTTCACTATCACTCTTGTTCATTTGATGTCAATAACACCTCCCCTCCTGCGGCCTCTATTTTTTCCTTGGCGCTATTTGATGCTTTGGAGACCTTCAAAGTAAAAGCACCAAGCGGCTTTCCACCGCCCAATAATTTATCGTATCCAAGTGAAGCCAAGTCTAAAACAATTTTACCTGCCTTGTCAGCTTTTCCATGCTTGGCGAAAACTGAATCTAAATCCTTAATGTTAATCCAACGTTTTACTAGGTTGCGATTACGAGAATTAAACGCGGTATGACCAAAATGGTCTGGTTCTTCTATTACGGTTCTAACCCAAAAATGCTTATGTTTACCTGCTCCTCCAACACCGCCCCTGCTGCCTGCCTGTCTGTGTTGACCAACTTGGCCCCAGCCGCAGTATCTGGTTCCCCTTTGCCTTCTACTCTTTCTAAATCTAGTGACCATGATTATTATTGATGCATCCTCCTTGAATTTTTTTTATTTTCATTCTTATTATTTTCATTTCTATTAGGCGGTAGCGCTGATGGTACGTGCTTTAGATTCATGATGTCACCTTAAATAAGTCTTTTGCTGCGTTCACAGCATGTTTTTTACTAGCTGGACCAATTGCTCATTGTGTCCTAGCACGCCATTCTGAGAAAACTGAGTCTTTGTCTTTTGTTTAAATCCACCTTTTGGAGGTGCCAATGCAAACCAAGGTTTGATGCTATTTAATTTAGACATTGATGTTTTGTTTTGTGCTATTGCTGTAGCAAGTTCTTCTATACTTTCAAATCCCTTTGGGAGATCGGACTTTGTAATAGGCTTGTATCCAGATAATTTTCCTCTTCTTTCCAGCAGTTCCTTTATAAAATCTGCATCGACAGATGTCCAAGCTACAATATCTTTTACTTTTCTTAACATGCCCAATGTCTCTAAGTTTTCTGCTACAAGAGTTGCTCGGAACTTTTTATCAAGATTTAAATTTGCTAGTGTTGTTTTTGCCCAAGCCGGGACATTCACAGTTCCCTTAATTCTTACCACTAGATATGCCGTTTTCCATATCACCCTGCGCTATACGTGCTCCTCAAGGCATTAAATATCGCCTTTGTTGTAGATGACATTGTATTTGTTGAACCAAATGATTTTGTCCATGCATCTTTTAGGCCTGCAAGTTTGAGAAGACTCTTAATATTCTCGCCAGCGACAAGACCAAGCCCACGTGGACCAGGAATAAGTTCTATAGCAACACTTCCTCCTTTTCCCCTAACCTTGAAAGGTACAGAATGAAGTTGGCTGCATCTGCACTCCCAACTTCCACAACCCAGTTTTATAGGAATAACATCAAGATATGCAGAAGTAGTGGCTTTATCTATGGCTATGCGCATTTGTGATGCCTTTCCCTTTCCAATCCCAAACCATCCAGCTTCATTTCCAACTGCAACAATAGCGTTAAAACGTGTCATTTCACCTGCATCTGTCTGCTTTTGCACTATGCCTACATGGACAACTTGACTTTTGATATCTGGCAGGAGATGCTTAACTATCTCAGATTCTTGAATTCTCATGCCATTTTCGTACACTTCATCCATCGAATTTATTTTGCCACTTGCAACGAGCGAACCTAAGGTTGTACGTGGCTTCCACTCAGTGCGATGCTCTTGTTGTTGTCTATACGATGATCTGGCCATTTTAAATCTCCTACTCTCCTGAAATAGGCATCATAGAGTACTTTGTTATCATCGTAGTAGGAAGAATAGTAGTAAAAGTAATAGCAGTAGAAGCAGTTGTTGTTGTTATTATTATTATCATATTCATCGTCATCATTACATTCCTAGTAGGATCAGACGCTTTATAATAATATATCACCTATTTATGTCGCCTCCACTTCTCTTCGCTTCTCTTCTCTCCTTGTCCTACTCACTCTGGTTTTACTTTAGAGATAAAGTCCTCTGAAATTTTGTGCTTGGTCGCTTCAAAGTGCGAAGGATAATCCTCAGGGTTTAGGCCTTCTTTTATAAGCATGGAAAATATTGAGTTATATTTTACTTCATCTGCTTTTAGAATTTTGGCATATTCAGCAATGTGTTTTCCATTTATGCGGTCATCTATGGGCAAATTCTCTTGGGAAACTGGTACATTAACGCCGGCTGCAACTATTCCTTTCAAGCATGCTGCTACGCGCGATGTAAATGAATCTGTACCAGTATATAAAATTGCGTTATTAGTTGCATTGGCAACGCTCTTCTTGCCTAAAAGAAACCCCGTCAAAAAGCATGCTGGCAAACTGTTCATTGAGCCCTTCCAGCCGTATTTCCTTAATTCTCTGCTATGCGCAGAACAAATAACTATATCACCATTTATGGTAGGTTTTAAAACTTGACTAGAGATATTCTGATCACTTATTTTTGCTACAATAAAAGAGCTTCTACTCAGTAACAGAGCAGCTCGTTTTCTATAATTTGTTTTACGCTGCCTATTCCTTTTGAGTGTTAGATTATACGTCATATTTGTTCATATTCACCTTTTTATTATTGTTATTGATGTTATTGCTAGTAACAACTAAAGCCAAACATTGTTATGCCCTTATAAACGTTTTAACAATATATACTACTTTCTTCAATAGGTTGTTCGTTTCTTTCTTCTCTGACTTCTACTTGCACTACATTTTTTTCATTAATTCCCTATTTTTCTTCTTCTTCGCCCATATCTCTACATTATTCAAACAATCAATTTTTTAAAGTATTTTTATATTTATCTCTTTCATTTACTTGGATGGTCTGTCGTTTTAGCTTTAACTGTTGTCGTCATTTTTGCTGTTGTCTTTGTACTAGTTGATTGGATATTAACGCGGCAAAAGCGCCGGCACCAATACCGTTGTCGATATTTACTACAGAAAGACCAAGAGTACAGCTCTGCAACATGCTTGCAAGAGCGGCAACACCGTCAGAACCAAATCCGTACCCTACTGATGTAGGCACTCCTACAACGGGAATATTTACCATTGAAGTTACAACGGATGCCAGAGCACCCTCCATTCCAGCTACAACAACTATAGCACCTACTTTTTCTGAGATCATTTCTTTCAGAGCAGGAAATAGCCTGTGTATACCTGCGACTCCCACGTCATAACTCTCAAGCGTTTTGCAACCCATAGCCTTCGCCATTAATCGAGCCTCCTCTGCTATACCAATGTCAGATGTACCTGCTGCAAGAATACCTATTTTTCCCCCGCTTATTGTTGTAGTAGCACTACGACGATGTTGAGATCTACCAGATACCAAAATAGTCGAACTTTTCTTGCCTACTTCAACTTCAAATTTTCTCTTTTCTAATGCCTTGCAAAGTCTAAGAAGCTGTTCAGGCTGAACTTTGCTGATTAGTACATTGCTATTTCTATGCACTGCGGCTCTGGCTATCTCTAAAAGATCTGCATATTCTTTGCCTTTAGCAAAAATAACTTCAGGTATCTCTTTTCTGATTTCCCTGTCAATATCTAGTTGCGCGGCTTTGTTAGCAACTTGTTCAATAGAATGAATAGAAATCTGTCTTTGCAGCTCGTCGATCGAAAGTTCACCTTTTGAATATCTGGTCAACAGGGTCCTTAGGTTCATCTGTACAATCACGATAGTACTAGCTTCGGCTTCGGCTGCGGCTGCAGTAGTAGTAGTAATAGTAGTAATACAAGTATACTATAGTTGTAATGGAATTAATAATGGGTCTGCTAAATTTGTAAGGCATTTATAGCTTCCTTAATACTGTTTACACCCTTATAGAAAATGTCGTGTTCAAAGTCATCAAGTTTGACTTCAATTACTCTCTCTACTCCACCAGCGCCCACTACGGCAGGAACTCCCATACATATACCTGTTGCCCCGTATTCTCCCTCCAATAGGGTAGATACTGGAATCACCAACTTTTTATCTTTGATTATTGCCTCAACCATCGTCGTTATTGCATTTCCAGGTGCAAATACAGTTGCACCCTTTAGAGAAATAACTTCAATGGCAACCTTTCTTGTTTTTTCGAATATATTTGTCGCATCTTGATTAGAAATAAATTGATTGAGCGGTATTCCACCGACGGAAGAGAATCTAATGAGTGGAAGCATGTTTTCACCATGCTCACCTATTACCATAGCATGCACAGAATCTCTGGATACCTTTGTAGTATCTGCAATAAAGTTCTTGAACCTTGACAAGTCAAGCATTCCTCCCATTCCCATTACATTATTTTTTTTAACACCGGTTTTTTTCAGAACCAAGTAAGTCATTGGATCAAGTGGGTTTGTTACTACAATCAATTTAGAATCTTTAGCATAGGTTTCAATTTTTGAAGCGACGTCTTTTACTATAGAGGCATTAGTTCTTAACAGATCCATTCTGGTCATTCCAGGTTTTCTTCCCACACCCGCAACTAGTACTACTATATCTGATCCTTTCATATCTTCATAGTTATTCGAACCTGAAACTTTAGAATCTGATCCTCTTTCTGCCAATTGGTGGTTAATATCCATAGCCTCGCCCTGGGGAAGACCTTGGACGATGTCTAAGAGCAGCACGTTTCCCAATTCTCTAAGACCACAGCTTAGGGCTGCATAGGCGCCGACTTTACCGGAACCTATTATAGTAATATTCATTTAAAAACTGTCAAACTATTTTATTTGGCGACTTATAAATTTTCTAAAGGTTGAAATTGTATATATAGCAGATATATAATAGTCGAAAAGAAACACATGATACATATTACTTTTTTTAGTTTTAGCTATTTTTCGTGATCCTCGATAATAATTATAACCGTCTGTATGATAAAGTGGTAGATACAAGAAAGAAACAAAGAATCAAAGGAAACAAAGAAGGAAGGAAGAAGGGAAGAGTGTGAAGAAAAAAAGAGGCACGTAAGCAAGTGTTATATTTACACACCTAGAAGCATTGTAGTAATAATTGTATGTCAACAAGAATTGCAATCATTGACTCACAAACGAGCGGTATATCTGGAGATATGCTACTATCAAGCCTCATAGATGCGGGGGCAAACAAACAGAAGGTCTTAAACGCTGTCCTTACCTGCCAAAGTTTTCTTAAAGGAAGTAAGATTAAGCATGCTGATTTCGTAAAGACAACATCTAACGGATTTAGCGCCACGCAATTTCAATTTAAATACACTGATTCTGTTTCCCGACGCCGTGGCATAGAAATGTATAGATCTCTTGGTTTATGCTGTGATTCTTTGGACATGCAGCAACGCGCAAAGACATTTGTACTAGAGTCATTAAAAACAATCATCAAGTCAGAGTCCATCATTCACGCCCAAGAGGTTAGTGCAATTCACTTGCATGAAACGTCTAGCATAGATACGTTTGCAGATCTTATTGGATCTGCAGTTGCGTTGCAGGACCTAGGATTATTTGATAGTAGGATATTTTCAACTACGGTTAGTGTAGGCGGCGGCTACTTGAAGTTTTCACATGGTACAATTTCCAACCCAAGTAATGCTATACTTGAAATTTTCAAAGACAGGCAATTTACCCTACTAGGAGGCAGGGTCCAAGAAGAATTAACTACTCCTACCGGTGCTGCAATGCTTGTTAATTTGACCTCTGAAAGTATAAACTATTATCCTAGCTTTTCACCAGAAAAAATTGGATATGGTGCTGGACACAAAAAACTCAAAAATGTTCCTAACATTCTGAGGTTGGTAATTGGCAAATCCTCATTGATTAGCCAAGCGAGTGCAGATATTGTACATTTACTCGAGACAAATGTTGACGATGTTTCTGGCGAGGTTATTGGAAACTTGATTGATGTAGTGATGGAAGCAGGTGCATTGGATGTTGTTGCAATTCCCGGGATTTCTAAGAAAAACAGACCAGTGTACGTGATTAGGGTAATAACTGATCAAAGCAATATGAATAACATTATGAACTTATTATTTAGAGAATCCGGTTCATTAGGAATAAGAATTCAAGAACTGCACAGATTTGTTCTTCCACGAACAGTGTTGAGTGTGCAGGTTGATATTGATGACAAACACTTTAATGTTCATGTGAAAATTGCAAAGGACGCAATGGGTAGCACAATAGTTATAAAGCCCGAGTTTGAAGATATCAAGTTTATTGCCTCACAGTTAGGAATGCCTTTTAAGAGAACTATGGACTTGGTGACAGCAAAGTCTTTGCAAAGATTGGAAGGAATGTGAGATAAAAATAATGCAGCAGCAAAAAAAATCGAGCGCTGGCGACAACTTATGTAGGTTAATAGAGTGGTTCTCGAACAATACCAAGAGTGCGGTTGTTGCGCTGTCTGGTGGTGTTGACAGTGCAGTTGTTGCGCTAGCAGCGAAAAAGGCGCTTGGCATCAACGCTTTATCTATTACGGCCAATTACAGGACTCTCTCAACTGATGAGTTGGCGACCGCAGAAAAGATAGCCACCGAGATTGGAATTGCACATAGGGTACTAGAATATGACGAATTAAAGAATCCAGATTTTGTAAAAAATGATGAACTCCGATGTTATCATTGCAGAAACGAATTAGGACGACGACTTGTACATGAGGCACATAAATGCGGAATAAGTCTTGTTGTTGATGGCACGAGTGTGGATGATCTAAAAGAATACAGACCTGGAATTATGGCGCTACGGAAAAATGGTGTGAGAAGTCCCTTTGTAGAAATAGGAATCGACAAGTCTCAGATCAGATCAATCGCAGAAGAATATGGACTTTCTATTTACGACAAGCCCTCTAATGCTTGTCTTGCATCAAGAATTCCGAAGGGTGTTAGTGTGACTTATGAGAAACTCCATAAAATTGAGAAGTCTGAAATCATTGTCAAGATGTTGTCTGAGGCCAAACAGGTTAGGGTAAGAGACCACGGGGACATTGCAAGAATAGAAGTAGGACGCGGAGAATTGAGCAAGTTGTTTGACGTAGATAAATTAGCAAAGATTGATGCTGAACTTAGAAATCTTGGCTTTAAGTATGTAACCATTGATATTAGAGGCTATAGGAGTGGAAGTCTTGTTCTCATAGCAGAATAGATCACTATATTGGATCGTAGTAATTTGGTGCCACCCGAGTGCCAGTAAAAAGGTAAAATCAGAGCAAAGAAAAGCAAATCAGACATCATCAAAATTACTGTTAAATTTGTCAAAAGTATTAATAATATTGTTATGATTTCGGCAATTAGTAAGTAGTTATGTCAAACACAACAGCATCATCATCATATACTTCAGCTCCGGATATAGGGGAGAGAGCGCCTGATTTTGAATTAGCTGACGCTGATCTGAAAATGCGGAAATTGAGCGACTATATGGGAAAACCTATAGTGCTAGCGTTCTTTCCAGCTGCTGAGTCGCCGGTTTGTACTAAAGAAATGTGTACATTTAGAGACTCGCTTGAGGAATTAAAGAGATATGATACTCAAATTTTAGGAATCTCTGTAGATGGACCTTTTGCTAACAAAATTTTCACTGAGAATCGACACCTTAACTTTCCAGTATTAAGCGATTACAAGCGAGAGACAATAAAGAAGTATGGGATTGTGATGGCAAATCTTGGTCCGTTACAAGGTTATAATGCAGCGAAAAGGTCTGTATTCATAATCGACAACACTGGAAAAATTCAATACAAATGGATATCTGACAATCCTCTTATTGAACCAAATTATCAAGAGATCAGCGATGCTCTTGCAAAGCTAAAGACAAGGACCTGAGCCTCATCTTTTTTTGTCATTGAATCTATTGTCAATATTGTGAAGTAGCGATTCGTTGCAATAAATAAACAGCCTTGATTAGCTCTAAAGTTAACGGATAAAGTAGCACAGATAAAATGGCATGTAATCAGAAGTCTAAGATCTGTATGTGAATTGTTGTTCTGTTTTTTTATTCTATTATTGCGATCAAGTCATATCTTGCAACGCTGACGCCCTCTTTTACCCGGATTTCTTTTATAGTGCCATCTTTGTGTGCTTTTACTGCTACTTGCATTTTCATAGATTCGAGTACTACTACCGGCTCGCCCTTCTTGATAGGAGAGCCAGGTTTTGCCATGATAGAAACAATCCTGCCTGGAATCTGGCTAGTTAAATTGTTTTCTCCCATACCAAGACCAGTTGATGACATTGTTTTTTTGAGTACTTCAGTTAATTTAGAATGTTTTTTTATCGTCAGTGGCTCTCCGTCGATCAGCATCTTGGTTTCCGAACTACTTGAGCTAAGTATTTTAGCATGATGAAAAGAATTGCCTAATATAAATTCGAATTCGTCAGTGCTGAACTTCAATATTCTGAGGATTTGCTCTTTTCCTTCTATCTTTATCAAAAGAGATCCTTTACCGGTTGTTCTTGTTATCTCACCAGTCAAAAGGGTTACGATATCTCCAACCTTAAATTGCATTTATCGCCGTCCTCCCCATGTCTCGGCGATTCCACCTTTGACGTACGTCAGCAGTTCCTATATTAGCATAATCTGTTGTTGTGCCTTTCTTAACGTATTGCGACTGCAAAAGCATTGATGCGACTGCAGCAGACGAAAGCTTCTCTACTCGGTCCTTTGCATTTTCGTGCATCTTGTCCATTAATTTAAACCTGTCTAAATAATCTGTCGAGAGATCTCCTTTGATAAAATTCTGATCTTCTATTATAGTTTTATGCAGTGGTATTGTGGTATTGATTCCCTCAATAGTAAATTCAGATAACGCGTTCCTAGTACGTATCCGTGCTTCTTCGAAGTCTCTACCCCACGCAATGAGTTTTGCAACTAGAGAGTCATAGAATCCTGATACGACACATCCTGGATAAAGGTACGTGTCTACCCGAATACCTGGCCCATATGGCAGGTTGCAGTTTGGAACCGGTCCAACTGAAGGCGCAAAGTCATAGAAGGGATCTTCAGCATTGATTCTACACTCAATTGCACAGCCATGCATCTTTAGGTCTTGTTGCATAAATGGAATTTCTTCGCCTTGAGCAATAGCAATTTGCAATTTTACGAGATCAATTCCTCCTGTTACCAATTCGGTGACAGGATGTTCTACTTGCAGTCTTGAGTTAATTTCGATAAAATAAAAGTTTCCACTTTCATCCCGCAAAAATTCAGCTGTACCTGCATTAAGGTAGTCTACTGCTTCTGCAGCCCTAACTGCTATCTGACCTATACTATTCCGGATCTTTTCATCGACGACAGGTGAAGGTGACATTTCAATAAGCTTTTGGTGTCTCCGCTGGATCGAACACTCACGTTCAAATAAATGGCGTGAATTCCCATGAGAATCTCTTACCAATTGAAATTCTATGTGCCTAATCTTCTGAAGGTATTTCTCTACAAATAGTGCTGCCTTTCCAAATGCAGCCTTTGATTCTGCTGACGCCATTTCGAACTCTTGTCTTAACTGACTCTCGTCATTTGCAAATCTGATTCCACGTCCTCCTCCACCAAACGCTGACTTTAATAGGACAGGGTATCCCGCAGAATGAGCTATGTCAGCTGCCTTTTCAATATTGTCAACTACTCCATCGCTGCCCGGTACGGTTGGCACTTTCGCCTTTTTCATTATAGCCTTGCATTTCATCTTGTCACCTGTCATCTCCATTGCTTTACTTTTAGGTCCGATAAAGACGATACCATTCTTTTCACACATCTCTGCAAAATTTTCGTTTTCAGAAAGGAAACCATAGCCGGGATGGATTGCGTCTGCCCCTACTTCATTTGCCAATTCTATGATCTTGCTCATGTTAAGATAGCTCTCTGATGCCGATGCTTCACCGATATGGTAGGCCTCATCAGCCCTTTTCACATGAATTGACCTAGTATCTTCATCTGAATATATGGCAATCGATTTTATATCCAACTCCTTGCAGGCGCGTATTACCCTAAGAGCTATTTCCCCTCTGTTTGCAATTAAAATACTTTGGATATTCCTTGTCAATAAATTCCACTACTGAATCTTATGAGCATAATCTTATATATATCGCCCTTGCTGTCTATAAGTTCATATTGCCGTGTTTCTTGAGCGGCCTATTATCTTTTTTTGTTGCCAGTGACTCGAGGGCCTGAATTATCATTGGTCGGGTTTCCATAGGATCAATTACCAAGTCGATGATACCTTTCTCTGCTGCTATGTATGGATTTGCAAATTTGTCACGATATTCCTTGGCTAGCTTCTTTTTTGTGGTTACTGCATCTGCTGATTGCTTTAAATCCCTTCTATGAATGATCGTAATAGCTGCTTCAGGTCCCAGTACGGCAATTTCTGCAGTTGGCCAAGCAAAATTGATATCTGCCCTCAGGTTTTTGCTTCCCATAGCAATATATGCTCCGCCATAGGCTTTGCCAATAATACACGTAATCTTTGGAACTGTCGCCTCACAATATGCAAACAAAAGCTTGCTTCCATGTCTAATAATCCCGTTATGTTCTTGGTCGCTTCCTGGAAGATAGCCTGGAGTGTCTACAAGCGTAACAATAGGAATGTTAAATGCATCACAAAACCTTATGAAGCGAGCCGCCTTGTTAGATGAATTTATATCCAAAGCACCAGCCAGATACATTGGTTGGTTAGCAACAATACCTACAGATCTACCATTGATCTTGGCAAAGCAGACAACTATATTTTCTGCAAACAATTCGTGCACCTCCAAAAATTCTCCATTATCTACAATCCTCTTTATGATATCCTTGATATCGTACTGCTCGTATGGATTCTCAGGAACGATACTTATTAGGTTTGGGTCAATCCTGTTAGGATCGTCTGTGTTTTCCACTAACTGAGGTTCCTCGATATTATTTTGCGGGATATAGTATAAAAGTTTCTTTATTTTATCCATGCAATCGTACTCATTTTTGGCTATAAAATGCGCTACACCTGATTTTGTTGCATGGGTTTTGGCTCCGCCTAATTCTTCAAATGACACCTCTTGGCTCAGTACTTCTTTTACTACTTCTGGCCCGGTTACAAACATCTGACCGATATTTTCCACCATTATGACAAAGTCAGTCATTGCCGGAGAATATACCGCTCCGCCGGCGCAAGGCCCTATGCTTGCAGTAATTTGAGGTACCAGACCTGACGCAAGCGTGTTCCTAAAAAAGATATCACCATAACCGTCTAGACTCATTACCCCTTCCTGTATCCTTGCACCGCCGGAGTCAAGGATTCCAATTACTGGTGCGCCAGCCTTCATAGCATGATCCATTACTTTGACAATCTTTTTTGCTGCCATTTCACCTAACGAGCCCCCTAGAATGGTAAAGTCATAGGTGTAGATGAAAACGTGACGGCCATTGATTGTGCCAAATCCGGTAATCACACCGTCACCATAGTATTTCTTAGTATTAGGATCGTCGCTTCTGTGCGTTACATATTTGTCAATTTCAAGGAAAGAGTTCTCATCTAAAAGGAGATCAATTCTCTCCCTTGCAGTAAGCTTACCTTTTGAATGCTGAGCTTCGATCCTTTCATGTCCACCTCCCCCTTCAGCCAGTTTTTTCATATTATACAAGCGCTTAATTTTATCTTCATGCATGGCTGTGCATTTTATCCCAAGCCAGCTTATATAAATTCATTACACCGTCCCAGCAACTGCTTCAAGGCATGTGCTATAATTCCAGAACGTATTGTATAGTAGCTAACTCTTATGCGCGATTTTCTGCGGTAACAAAGATAAAGTGTGTCTCTCTCTTAATTTGTGACCAGATAGTCGAGCAGCACTTATTTATTTTATTCCCTAAGGCCAGAACGTCCGCCCTTTGCTCGCCTAAAATAGCTCAATCCAAGATTATAGTTTTCGAACAAGGACTGAAGCGTTTCTATCTCAATTAAGACTGTTTCGATTTTTTCCTTGTTGGATCGAGGATCTTTCTCTAATTCGTCTAACATTTGTTTCTTCTCTGTCAACAGCTTGGAGACATTTTGTTCATATTCACTAGACATTTCTTGAAATAAGGAAATATGATTTTAGATTTAACTTTTTGCTATCTAATTTGATTTTGGTTTTTTTGGCTCTGAGCGTAATATAATGTTGACATGAGACTACCTAACTAAATTCTTCTATATTACATATGCAGAGTATAAGATGCTATTGTGTATGTTTCAGGATCATTCAGATATCAACAATTATTGAAAGTAGAACCTTATGAGCTTTAGCAATAATAATAATAATTATTATCTTTTAACTATAGAGATAATTTCTATGTGTTTCAGGTAGACTTTAATGACGTAATTATCAATTCTTATCTTTGTCTCAACCTTATCTGTTTGTTGTTGTAGTTGCTTTCGTCACTTGGATATTTCCAACGCTGATCTATGCAGCTTCTGTACTTTAAATTAAATTATGAGATATATCGCAAGCGAGGTCTCTGTTTATTCCATTTCTTGTTTCTTTACTAGTGCCTTTACATTCTTCTGATAATCTACTAGAACATTTGTATTTTTCTCAAAGTAAGGAAATAAGTTCCTCCTTACCATTTCATTGTACCAGTACTCGTTATAATGATTTATAGTGAGAAATAGAAATTCTAAAAATGGCAAAATAGGATACTCTTGTGGCAACATACTTAATGCAATCTTTGCATCATCAGAATAGATTTTGCTTTTCTTCATTGTAAGCTCAAAACCTCTCTTTATATCTCCAACATTTAATGAATAGTATAATGGCCATGATGGAATCTTTATTGAACCATTCTTTATAGCATCTTCTATTTCGTTTCCACATCCTACACATTCACCAGCCCTTGCCATCCCCAAATGGTAAATGTCGGCCAGTGGCCTGCGGTTTAAAGCCATATTTCTGCCAGCGGATCCCATTACTGCGCGATATTTTTTATAGCATGTAATCATACTTTCATCAGAAATAGACTCCGGCTTGCTTTTCAATTTAGAATCAACATATTGTCCAATTCTTGCATCTTTGAATCCATCTTCAAATGCCTTCAATACAGAATCTCCACCTTGGGAAATTTTCTGTCTGGCAATTTCGAGGATGTATGGACTCATAAGTTTGTAGTCGTCGAGGTAGTCAAGGTCTTCGTCTCTATCAACGATTCTATCCATCGGCTCACTAAGGTCTATTGCAATCATGTGACCATCAATAATTGAATTTCTTGTTTCAAGAGGCACATTTTCCTTCAAATAATCTGAAGCACCATCAAATAAAGCTGTAAATACAGGAAAAGTCATCTTTACAAAATTCGAATTTAGAATCCTCCCTAGTCGGTCTGCAAGTATCTCAGGCTTTGATAGTCTTGATTTAACATCATTTATCTTTTGCTCATCCAAACTAAATTCTGAAGACCCTGACTCTTCTATGAATTTTTTCAAAGTATTAGAAGGATTAGGATCCGAAACAATATTTTCATGTAGCGAGAGGAGATATCTTTTTGTAAATTCGGGAAATTCTTGTTCTGTTTTCTGTTTGTATTTGTTAAACTGTTTATACCCTTTCTGTCTAAAAAATATCTGCTGTAAGATAGCTCTTCCAGATCCAGTGCTCATTAGAGCAGATTTTGTAAAAATAGATCCGTCCTTTGTACTCATGTATGTATCTTGACTAACACCCAGCGATTATTTAACTATTAACGTCAAATGGATATTGTAGCATTGTCGTATATCTTCCTTCCTTCTTCACTAAACTCGTTACAACAGAATAGTGTGTGTTGCAGTGCAATGTAACTCGTTGTTGCTGAAACAGAAAAACCATTCGATATACGATAGATATACATACATATATGAGAAAGCAGGATAAGCAAAAAAAAGTATTTTTCTATTATTTTTCGTACTTAGCGTGAAGCCATTGCAATACGCTCCTGCTCATTCTTCTTCTTCACTGCATGGCTCGCCATATCACTACGTGATGCAAGGATAATCTCGCTGGCCAGAGCTTCTTCTATTGCACGCGGATTAGAGTAACTTGATTCCTTTACGCCCTCAGCTATGAAACGGAGAGCAAGGTCAACCCTTCTTAAGGGCGCAACATCTACTGAAACATGATAAACCACCCCACCATAAACAATACGAGTAGTGTCTTCATTCGGGGAGGAGTTTTCTATTGCTTTTACTAAAAGTTCCACAGGATTTTTGCCCGTCTCTACATATATAATGTCTAATGCAGTTTTGATTGTGTTTAATACCCTCATTTTTTTGCCTCCCATCCTACCTGTATTCTTTGCGTACCTTTTTCCAAAATGCATCATGTTATTTGCCAATCTTTCTATCACATTTACTTCAGCCTTCTTCAATCTTTGATGTTCATGTCTTCCAAAGCTTATGGGAATAACCGCTGACGGCTTCAACGAGATTACCCTTTGCAAGCCAAGATCAGTTACCTCAATCCCGCTAGTATCCCACTTATTAAATAATAATATATTTACTTGCTCTTTACCCATTGGACTAGATTTACCTCCTCGGTTTCTCCTTTCTTCCACGTACTAGCTCATTCAGCGATACGCCGTTGACTTTGAAAACTTGCCACCGTACACCCGGGATGTCACCCATAGCCCCTCCCATTGAACCACCAATGCCCTCTAGTATTACTTCGTCATGTTCATCGACGAAATTCAGAGCTCCGTCTCGTGGAAGGAACGCTGTGATAGACTTGCCGTTTTTTATCAGTTGTACCCTGACACACTTTCTAACAGCAGAGTTAGGTTGCTTTGATTCAATACCAACCTTTTCTAAGACTATCCCTCTAGCTTGAGGTGACCCCTCCAGCGGGTTAGCTTTCTTGTCTAGCATCAGCATCCTTCGCTTAAAATACTTGTTTGCCCATCTGGCTCGTTTCCTTTTTGATCTTAAAACGCGGCCTGCAAATAGTCCTAATGGAGATTTGGCCATTTATATATTCACCTGATCATTATGCATAGCAGATCTATCCTCACTCATTATAAGAACATTGGATATTTGGAAGTATCGTTTTACAAGTAATCTTGCCTTTTCAGCGTTTCGACCTTCCCTGCCAACTACAACACCTTTTTTTTTAGCATCTACAATTACAATAGCCTGCTTCGTGCCATCAATCCGATCATTTATTTTAACCTCGTTGATCATATCGGAATTTAGTATGTTACGTATGAATTCTGAAGGATCATCCGAATATTCAACTAGTTCGACTTTTTTCCCGACGACATTTTGTAGTTGTCTGATAGTTGCTCCGCCCTTCCCGATCGCTAGACCCATTTGACCCTTATTGACAATGAAAATTACTCTCTCCATTTTATCATCTAGTACACAATCTCTCGCGGTGGCACCTGTAATACTCTGGAAGAGTGATATAAGTCGTAATTCGTCTGAAGTTAGCTTTATCTTCTCAGTCATGGTTTATAACCTTGCTCTAAAATGAAAGCGGTATTCGCAGTTTGGTAGTATCAAGTAACAACAACTCATGCTGAGTGGTGAAGTATAATTTAAGTCTTCATGCCAAACCTTCGTCCGGAGGTTCCTGGATATATCTTTATTTTTAAGCCTATGTATATACTGTAGGAGAAACAATAAATAGTCCTATCTCCGTGATGGAGGCAAAAAACAGGCTTGGCCATAAACTGTTTATGGAACCAAGTTAAAAGCATAAGAGATGTAATAAGGTGCCACACATCATGCGGATTCTAGAACTCGTGCACATATGGTCTAAACCAAAAAATCAGATGTAAGAAAAAAAGAAAGCAATATTAATTGACATATATATACATACTATGTCGCAAGGAAACTAGTTAAACCTGTTGTGTTGTCGAGTTGGGACCAAGCTTTTGGATATCAGAGAGCACGGAATCAATTTGCGCATCTGTCGCAGCTTTCAATGCAATTGCATTGATCCTAAAGGGCTTATTGCACAGCTTTCCAAGCCTAAATGAATTTCCATCAAATGGATATACTGGAATATTATCTTGTTTTGCCTCGGATTCAATTTTTGCTCTAACATCCGTTCTAACTGTGCTAGATAATACAATTAATTTTGATCCTCTTATCGATCGCAGTACTTCCCTTGTTCCGCATTTGTATTTATTGGCAGTAATTGCATCTTTAAGCAACTTATCTATTGTCTTCACCATTTCGTTCTTTCACCATCATATACAGCTCTACCATGCCGGTACCTACTGGTACTGTAGCTCCTACTATAACGTTTTCTGTTACGCCTCTCAGCGTTTCAATCTGGCCTTCCAAAGATGCCCTAGCAATTGTTGGTACGGTAATCTCAAATGCGGCTCTTGCTAGAACTGATGTCTTCGTTCCAGCAATACCATGCCTACCGATTTGTTGTAAATATCCTTTTGATGTCATGAGATCAGCTACAAGCATAATATGTCTGGTATCTACCTCAAGCCCTTGTTCCTCTAACGTATTAGTGATCTCCTTTACAAGAGCCGTACGGGCCGCTTCTATCCCAAGTGTTTGCCATATTTCATAAACATTATTTGTCGTAATTCTAGAGGTGTCCACTCCTTTGATTGCGACCAATTTGGCAAGATTAGATCCAGCTGTTTGGATGACCCATTCGTCATCTTGCTTGACGATAGTCACTCTTTCAATATCAGGCACACCCTTGATCCTTGCACTCAGCAACTTGTTCTTTAATGTCAAAAGCGTCTGAGCATCTGGTTTGTCAGGAGAAGTTATCTTAACAAGTAGCTTCTTTTCGTTGAGGTAAGTTTCATATTTCTTTTTAGAGCCTTTTAGTACCTCATAGACTTCTTTTATTTCACAACCCCGCTCTGATAGCTTGTCTTCTGACAAGTAAAAACTGAGTATACCGCTATAATCTATGTCGGTCTTCTCAATCAAGTCGCTCACCCGAGTCAAAATAATTTCTCTTGCGACCTCCAGCGCCTTTTCTCTGGACACTTTGTAATCACTGTCTAGATATACATCCATGGTCGGTGTAACTGGCTTCTTTCTGGCGTCAACCAATTCAATTAGTCTAGGTAGGCCCAGCGTAACGTTTCTTTCTTTTACTCCTGCAAAATGAAATGTCCTAAGAGTCATCTGTGTGCCAGGCTCCCCGATTGACTGCGCAGTAACGACACCGACAGCTTCACCTGGTTCAGCAAGAGCCCTTTCATTGAGATCAATAGTTTTTTTGATTACTTTCTCAATTCCTTCTTTGCTTAATTTGTTCTCCAACAATGCTTCCTGTAAATTGTTTCTTAACCGCGGATTCAGATTTTCGGCGTACCTTTGTACTATGTTTTTAATCTCATGTTCCGTGGCCTTCCTGCCTTCGTCGATTACGGATTCGCTTTCAATTAGTCTTGAGATGTTAACAGCTTCCCCATGGTCACTTTTGGCAGGATCGATTCCATCTTCTCCATAAACATATTGCATGATGTTACCGTGAGGATCTCTCACAGTTTGATCATATTCTATTTTTAGATGTTCAAGAGCATTGATCAACCTCCTCTGCATGTATCCTGACTGCTGTGTTCTGACTGCTGTGTCCACGAGGCCCTCTCTGCCTCCCATCGCATGAAAGAAGAATTCTAAGGGGCTCAATCCATCCCTGTAATTTGACTTTATAAATCCTTTTGCATCAGGATTTGTGTCATTTGTTTTGAAGTGCGGAAGCGATCTGTAATGATATCCTTTATAAATTCTCTTTCCTCTTATGGACTGTTGACCCAAGGCGGCAGTCATCTGCCCAATATTAAGGGTAGAACCTCTTGCCCCTGTTGATGCCATAATAACACCAGAATTGTTGTCTGGAAATGCTCTGTCAGCTGTCTTTCCGGCTCGATCTCTTGCTCTTGATAGTTCGTTTACAATGTAGAGCTCTAATGCCTCATCTGAAGAAAGGCCCCTTGTTAGAGGTAGTGTACCATCTTTGTATTGTTGAATAAGCTCATGAACCTTATCATAGGCTTTCTGTAGAACATCGTTGATATCCGAATTTGTTTGCTGACTTAGCCATAAATCAGAATAACCATAAGTAAAGCCGACATGCGTGATATATGTTTTGAGCATAATGAGTATGGAATCGAGGAATTTCCTTGCTGCGTCATTACCATAATCTTTTGCTATCCTGTGAAGAACACTGTCGGGTTCCTCTGCACCGATGGACGCCTTGTCTATAACTCCGCTAATTAGTTCTCCATTTTTGATGACAACATCCTTTCCTTCCCGCTTTGCTGCTTTGTTCCATTTTGAAGTAATTATAAAGTTGAAATCTTTTGGAAAAAATAGCGAAAAAAGCTGTTTACCTGAATAGAGTTTCACACCGTCATTATTTATATTTGGTGGGGGAAGCGCTCCTCTGTAGCCGCCTACAAGAGCCAAGTTAGCAAATTCCTCTCTAGTAAGTGCAGTGTCATCGCGAGTTAGGATGAATGCACCAGTAATAAAATCTCTTATGCCGCCGATAATAGGTCCACCGTATCTCGGCGAGATTAGTTGGTCCTGAACTCTCATCAATAGAGCTGCCTCCGCTCTTGCCTCTTCGCTTTGAGGCACATGTAGATTCATTTCATCTCCGTCGAAATCTGCATTATATGGAGGACAAACTGCGGGATGAAGCCTAAATGTACGGTAAGGTAATACTCTAACATAATGTGCCATAATTGACATTCTGTGAAGAGATGGTTGTCTGTTGAAAATTACTATGTCTCCATCAGACAAGTGCCTTTCTACCATATATCCAGGCGCTAGCGAGTCCGCAACAACCTTTCTATCAGTAACATAATCTAACCTAATTTTCACTCCATCAGGTCTGATTATATAGTTGGCCCCTGGATATATGTTTGGACCGTTGATAACTAATTTCTTTAGTCTTTCAAGGTTCCACTCAGAGATAGTCTCTGGAATAGTAAGCTTTTTTGCAACGTCTACTGGGACGCCAACATTTGAAATCATTAGGTTAGGGTCCGGAGAGATTACAGTTCTACTTGAAAAGTCTACTCTTTTACCAGACAGAGAACCTCTAAATCGTCCTTCTTTACCTTTTAACCTCTGTGTTAAAGTTTTAAGAGGTCTTCCAGACCTATGATGAGCCTGAGGTATTCCAGAGACTTCGTTATCGAAGTAAGTTGTAACATGGTACTGCAGCAGATCGACAAGATCTTGAACAATAAGAGGTGGGGTGCCTGCTTCCTTACTTTCTTTTAGTCTTTGATTCACCCTAATAATATCCACAAGCTTGTGTGTTAGATCATCTTCCGATCTAATCCCGGTCTCAAGAATAATAGAAGGCCTGACTGTCACAGGAGGCACAGGAAGAACTTGCAACACAAACCATTCAGGTCTTGCGGTACTAGGGTTATAGCCCAAAACTACCAAATCATCATCAGGAATATGTGCTAACCTTTCTCTAATCGTAATTGGCAATAGCCTATTTTCTCCAGCATCTGTCTTTTCTACAAAAATGGTTGGTTTGGTAAAAACTATGTCGTACTGATCCTTCTTGCAATGAGGACATACCTTGACTTTCTTTGCTTTTTCTATGATTTCATCTTTCGCATTTTCAAGCGTAATTACCGCATATGCCGCCTTACTATCTCTGAGTGCCTTATATTTGGACAGATCTTCTACCTTTAGTTTTATTCGATTACATGATCTGCATGTAATAAGTAGAAGTTTATGAATGTCATCGACAAACGCGATATGCAATACTGGCTCTGCTAACTCTATGTGGCCGAAATGGCCAGGACATTTTACGGATGTATTTCCACAGGTAGAGCACTTCTGGCCTGGTTCTAATGTGCCTAGCCTATTATCCATAAGGCCTCCCTGAACCGGCATACCATCTTCATCATACGTCTCCGGAGCGGTTATTTCCGCCACGCTAAATTTGCGTATTTCTACAGGTGACCATACGCTGAACCTTATGCCATCGAGAATTTTTATTGACTCCTCCAACTCTTCTCACTCCACTCTATATTCTATTATACCTTCTCCCTAACGAGTAAACGCGGGGCCACATTTAGGCTCATCATTTCCTGCAACAGCAATTTAAAGGCATAAGCAATTACCACAGACGAAATCTTTGCCTTTTCTCCACAAACTCTACAAATATACCTTCGTTGTTTGATATCGTAGTATGATAACAAACCGCAGCGTTCACAAACATTTACTTCTGCCTTATCGGATTCTTCAAGTAGCCTGTCTTTTAACATCATTGAGGCACCATATGCAATAAGACAATCCCTTTCCATTTCTCCAAACCTAAGCCCTCCTCCTCGTGCCCTGCCCTCGGTTGGCTGCTTCGTAAGCATTTGGACTTGACCTCTGGCTCTACTGTGGATCTTATCTGCTACCATATGATGTAGTTTTTGATAATATACAACGCCTATGTAGACATCAGCTGGAAATTTCTTTCCGGTTCTACCGTCGTACATCACTTCTTTCCCTGTATATTTCAATCCATATTGCTCTAGTATGCCTTTCAGTTCATCCAATTTTTCACCTAGAAATGCAGATCCATCTACTATTCTGCCGAGTACCGAGGCGGCTTTCCCTCCTAGAGACTCCATAAACTGGCCAACAGTCATCCTAGATGGGAACGCATGCGGATTTATCATAATGTCAGGGACGACACCATCTTCCGTGTATGGCAAATCTTCTTGATTGACGAGCATTCCAATTACCCCTTTCTGGCCATGCCTTGAGGCAAATTTGTCGCCAATTTCTGGAACTCGCATGTCTCTTACCCTTATCTTGTACATTTTCCCCCCTTCTACTGACTGAGTCATAATGACTGAGTCCACAACACCATTTTCAGAAGGTCTAACACCAACAGAAGTATCCCTCCGATAAGGGCCTTTAACTTCGAACTCTTTATATTCCTCCATAAATCTAGGTGGAGAAGTTCTTCCGATAAGTATGTCACCGCCTGCTACTACAGATTCTTGCATGATTGCACCATCTTGTTCCAGCAGACGATATGCTTTTTCTCCTCTATAACCCCTAATATTTGCGTCAGAAGCAGGAAGTTCAAAATTGTCTTTCATTCCACCAGGGTATTGTTTTGCTTCAGCTTCGTACACCCTGTAAAAAAAAGTTCTCCCTATGCCTCTGTCAATGGAGGATTTATTGAACACTACAGCATCTTCAATATTATAACCTTCGAAGGGTAGAACAGCTACAATACAGTTCTGACCTGTCGGACGGTCATCGAGGCCCAATAAGCTAATGGCCTTTGTACTTACCATCGGAACCTGCGGATAAAGCATGAAGTGTTGTCTGACATATGTACTAGCATTCATTAGAGGCGTAGAAAAGCCTAGGCTCTGCTTAGCCATCGCACTTTCATAGGTGTTCCTAGGTGACTGGTTATGTTCAGGATAAGGTATGATTGATGCTCCGACGCCGAGAATTGCAGAGGGGAATATTTCTAGATGAGTATGGGAGTTATCAACTTTCTTAGGATCCATAGATACGTAACTATTCTCCTCTTCATTTGCATCCACCAATTCAACCATACCCATGTAAAGAAGGTCGGCCCATGAAAGGAACTTTTTTGCAACCTTTTCAATTATTTCACTACCCATTAAGACTTTGCCTTGGTCAACGACTACTAGTGGCCTTAATACTCGACCTGCATTACAACTGATGTACAACCTCTTCGTAGCATTATCATTCAACGATGAGTACAAATAAATTCCAACATGAGGATGAATTTTTCCGGTTCTTCTCATGGCCCTCAATGTATTTGATAAATGCTGTCCGTCTTCGGCATATCCAATTAATCTTCCATCGACAAATATCCTGGTACCTATAGCTCTTATTTTATCACTGGCTTCATCAACGTGCTGCACGCCTTGTTCGTACAATTTTTCTACAATTTCAGCAGAAGCTACGCTAACTGAAATTATAGCTGAAAGTGCTAAATTCTTTACTAAGCCACAGTTCGATCCTTCGGGAGTTTCTGCAGGACAAATCCTACCAAAATGTGTAGCATGTAGATCTCGTGCTTCAAAATTAGGCTGACTTCTGCTCAGAGGTGACTGAATTCTGCGCAGATGGCTTATGGTTGACATATAGTTTGTTCTATCCAGGAGTTGGGTCACTCCTACCCTGCCTCGACCCCAGTTACCGGTTGCAATAGCATTATTGAGCTTATCTGAAATAATTCCTGGCCTAACCGCAGCGGCAACAGCATTAATACCGCGTTTTTGTCCAGATCTTTCCAATTGGTATTTCATATCTCTTATCAGATTTCTAAAGGCAGTTCTAAAAAGGTCAGCCAACATCTGGCCGCCAAACTTTATAACCTTATTGCCGTAGTGATCCTTGTCATCAGGATCTATCCAGAGGAGTTTTAACTCAATCAACTTGCTGGAAGCTTCCCCTAGGAAGAGTGCCTTTTCATGTCTATTGTCAGGATTTTTACCAAGGTGGGGCAACAACCCCCAATCAAGCAATGTTTCAGCACGCTTTATCTGGAATTCCTCAAGCATCCCTGGAGCAATTCTTTTGCTAATATAGATGATTGCGTCTCTGCTTGTGATTATATCACCCGCTTTTTCGAACGACGGTTCTAACTCATCTTGTATGGTGCCGTTTAGCGATACAGCATTGGCAATGTCCTTATCTGATTCTAACCCTAATGCTCTAACTAGAGTTACCAAAGGGATATCCACTGGCGAGCCGGGAATTTTTGCAGCTACTGAGCCATCAGAGCGCATGATAAGCTCAAGCTTGGCCCTATAACCTACTATCGAGGAGTATACCTTGGCCTTGTAAACGAGATTGCCTGTAGCCTCCTCTGTATCGACGATAATTTTATTATACGAAAGATCTTCTAGCCCAACTATTACTCGTTCTGATCCGTTGATTACAAAATAGCCGCCTGG
Organism: Nitrososphaeraceae archaeon; assembly: GCA_045808425.1. Classification (GTDB taxonomy): domain Archaea; phylum Thermoproteota; class Nitrososphaeria; order Nitrososphaerales; family Nitrososphaeraceae; genus JAFAQB01. Next base: position 29,007 of record JBJMFM010000279.1, read on the forward strand.
ATCGTGGGGATCTTCTCCTACTTCTATAAGGCGGGTTTCAGGTAGATTATGTAAGATACATGCATTTGACTTAACCATAACTGGCATATCTCCTACATGTATAAACCTTGACTCGAGTATCTTGCCATCCTCTATTATGCTGCATTCGAGCATTATAGGGGAAGCGTACGTTAGATTTCGAAGTCTGGCCTCCATAGGTGCGACATGCGTTATAGAACCATCTAATTCCATGATCCTTGGTTGTTGTAACTTTATCTTGCCTAATCTTATCTTATAGGGATATTCGGCAGTCTCTACTTCTACCTCTCCGACCTCATCAATAATACTTTGAAGTCCTCGTTCCATGAACTCGTTATATGAATTCAGGTGCTGCCTTGCAACACCTTCTCTTCTCAAAATATCATTAATTATTGGCCACATCTCTAAAAAAGTAGCTGTCATAAGAATACCTATCCCTCTACTACGTATCGGTAATATACACTTTCACCCGCAGTCGGGCTTTTTCTTGTAATCTTAATGACGTCGCCTGGCCTTACATCTAAATCTTGGAGGCCTTTATCTGTTATCATTATGTATGGTAATTGACTAGGTTTCGTGTTATACTTAGTTAAAATTCGCTCTGCCTCGTCTCTAGTTAGAATTTCATGTTTGGGTTGATATACATGGTTTGTAATCTTTATTATTTTCTTCTCTGCAGACATTTTGTTATACTTTATTCCTCCTCGTAAAATATTCTAATCCACGATAGGCTTCGACGAATAATAAATCCTTGATCAAATAGGAACGATTTTTTATAATTATTACCATATATAAGTATTTTAAGCAAATTTGCAAACATGAATAAAATTCATCTGCCACCTAAACAATGTATTTATCGATATATAGGTTAACTAAAAAATATATAAAAAAGAAATAGAACAGGTGTTTAGATATCAAAAGTAGACAGCAATATAAATATAGATCATTATGTCGTGATAAAAAAACATGAATTCTAAAATATGTGGGTTTGAAGTATTTTTTTTCTTCTGCTTTGTGATAGCGGCCCTCAACACCAGGCCCACATTAACGGTATTTGGCGAAGCGGGATCAGATGACGGCAACAAAATATATGATCTAAATATATTTGATAAAAGTTATCCGATCAAGTATCAGATTACAGGTGGCGGTAATAAAGTTAATAATATGTCTGCTGAGGCAGACAATGCAACACTGGTAGTAAATGTTCTTTCACAGTCAAATGGAAGATTATCCATTGAGCTTCCTAGAAGCATTATAGACTCCAAAAAGCAAGGAGATCTAGATGATCGATATATAGTATTCCAAGACGGTCAAGTTACTAGTCCTGAAGAAATTAAAACCGATAACCAGACAAGAACACTGGCCATTGATTTCGACAAAGGCACAGGGCAGATAGAAATAGGTGGTTCAAAGATAATACCTGAGTTTGGACCGCTTAGCGCTTTAATCCTTGCAATTGCAACAGCAGGGATAATTGTGGCATGTATGAAATATACAGACCCCAGCTTAAATCATAGACGTTAGCTTTTCTCTATCACTACATTAATTTTATGGTTTGACATTAACACAAGAATCGAAACCGCGGATAAATGCTCCTAATCGCGTTAGTGATAATGACCAACTAGATAAGCGACTTTGCTTGACACTCGTGGAGGTAAGCACTTGTTTGGTCTTCAATAAATGCGAAACCTACCGGTTTATGGTCAGGGTATCTCTGCGGAGGAGAAGAGCCCTATGACGACAACAATGAATACACAATAATGAAAAGCTTTTTCAAAAAAAAGGCTCGTACACCCATTCAATTACTCCATAATAGAATCATGTCACGACATCGAGTCAATGCCATCATCACCACAAACTGGCTATATATTGATTGGAGAAGATTAAGTGCAAAATCTTAAAAATCTATTCTGGTAGATGGACAATTGCACAAAATATTATCGTTGACGTTTATACGAAAAATCTGATGCCGGCTTAATCTTAAATCATCAACAAGATGCGACAGCATTTTAGAGCCTTTTTTCAGTCAATTGAAGTTAAATATTTATCTAAGCTTAAGAGTTATCGTAATAATCCAGCACAGCATGTTTTGGGCCCTGGTGCATCAGTTATACCGTTCAAACCTTGATCTCCTGAATCAGAATCTTAACGGTGCCGATATCAAGGCCTAAGTGCTCTGCAATAATTTCCTCTGAAATCCCGGACTCATAAAGATTTCTCAATATTTGCCTCTTTTCACTATTTATTATGTCGTGCGGTGGATAAAATACAAGATCTGCCTCAACTAATTTAAGATACCCTGTAACCTCATCCACTAGATCCTCTACACTAACGGGGTTATCCGCTGAGAATACAAGTATATGTTCTTTAATAGGAATACTAAAGAGTTTTACTTTTTCGTAGCCATAAAGAATGTATTTTAAACCACCCAATTCGGGAGTGAAGATTTGCCTAAGATCAACAATGTAGGCGGTTTGAGCCAAACTTAATTCCGCATTTTTTTCATTAAGATATCCCTGTGTCCCTTTTCTTACTATGCCTGCATACATTCGTCCAGATCTGTCTATCACACCTGCAAATCTAATTTTATTATCGAGGGCAATTATATTGATTGAGAGTTCGTCCGCCTTCATGTACTATTCTATTTACCGTTGAAAGATATATACACATTTTCATAATGTAAAACGGCTTCATAAACGAAAAATTAACCATGTCGCAGACAAGATTATGTCAATTGGCATAAGATCTTGATAGTGGAGAGGAAAAGTGTCAATTCAATCATGGAGCAAGAGTGCTCTTCTATCAAAGAATTTCGGAGTATACAAATTGATGATTCGAAATAATATCCACTCGCTTTGGCACCATGTACGAGTAATTAGCATATAAGAATGTAAGGAGAAATGAAGAAAAGCAGTGTTATACTTTGATATGATCAGCGTCTTGCTCGCAAGATATCGCAGCTCATTTATCTATGTCTTGTCGTAATTTTTTGATTTTATATTAGGATAAATTATTTTTTCCAGCCTATCTGTGTTTCTGCTATTAACAACAAAAGCGTAAATAGTGTGTCTTTTTCTCTTACATTATATCTTTCAATCGATATCTTTAATACAACATAGGGAATTTTATCAGATAAGAAAAATTGAATTTAAACTCAACATGCAATTATTTAATTATCTGTCCTAGCAGATCTCCTACGCCTTGGCTGATTAGCCGGCGCTTACACACAAGAATAATTGGCAAAAGAATTTATTTTTATAAAACCATGAGGTCTACTCAGAAACTAGCTCTTTCTCTTGCCGAAAAGAAGCCTACGGATGTGGATGGAACGGTGATTATTGCTGAGCAGCAAACAGACGCAACGGGGAGATCAGGGAGAAGATGGATCTCTCCTGCAGGCGGTATTTGGATGTCAGTTATCTTAAAGCCAAATGTGTTAATCTCGCGGAGTATCGTCCTCATGTTTCTTGCAACGTTAACAGTATGCGATGTAATAAAATCGAAAACAGGATTAAATCCAAAAATAAAATGGCCTAATGACGTGACCATAAACGAGAGAAAGGTAAGTGGAATTCTAGTGGATATCAGCGTGCTAGATGAAAGCATCTGCTATGCAGTTATAGGTATTGGAATAAATGTTAATAACGAGACTAAGGGAATCGTTTCAGAAATAGCGACAAGTAACTCCAGTGGATTCTATGGCATTACTTCGCTTAAAAAAGAACTAAATGGATTGGATATTAGCCAGGTAGATCTTCTCGGATCTCTTCTGGCAAAACTAGAATACTATTATGATCAACTACAACAAGGGTTCCATGATGACATAGTACAGAAATGGAAAGGTACATCAGAGATCTTGGATAAGCCAATAGTGATAAAAGAACAGGATAAAGTTTTTCAAGCCATAGCGGAAGACATCGATCTTAGCGGAGCGATAGTTGTGAAAACCTCTGACGGCAATACACGAAAAATATTTTCGCCAGAGATCATCTCAATAATGCGTAAAGCGAATAGCTAAAGCTAAGAAATAATTATTAATGGTGCTCCATGGTTCACAAGGAGATCGACTTCAATATTCGGACAGGCCTTATGACCTAACCGCATTGTTTTTGTCTGGTGTTCTCTTGAATCGAGTCACGAAGCAATTGTTACCAAGATATAGAGTGCTTTTCATTGAGAGTAGAATAATGCGATTTTGTAGAGGAAGTCGTATATTTTATTATTGTTTATTTCAATACACCTAAACTTATTACAGAACCTGACTGAAAGAGCTAACATTGATCCTAATAAACAGAACATTAAGTTATACAATAGGAGCACCATAATGAAACTTGGCCATATGATATTGATCTTGAGTCTGGGCGTCATAGCTGCAGGGGTTGTGTTAATGGCAACGTCAGGCATAAATGCATCGCATCCATTCCTGAGCCAGAATATGCTAGTTACTAATGACATTATAAAATCGAAAGAACTAAAAAATTCAATAGTAAATGTCACTGAGACAGGTCCTGACATGTATGTCGTTATAAAGTCCGATCCATCTAACATCCCCCTAAGTGCTATAGTTAAAGATCCGAATGGATCAATTGTATCTTCTTCAACTTTCAGTCAAGATTTGGTGGCTAACTTCAAACCTGAGAAGATCGGTAAGTACAACCTCATTTTAATAAATCAAGGAACTATGGATTTAAAAATCAATGCAATACTTGGATATCTTCCATTATTGGGTGAAAACGAAAGCCCAAATTATAATGCATTAGGAGATATATTCATAGGTGCGGCACTGATTGTTTTAGGCTGCTTTGGATTTGCGGGCGGAATTTTTATATCTATTAAGAATCAACCACCACGTAAATTAATAAAAAACGCATATACTTTCTCAAGTGGTAGAACTAAGAATATTATAGCCTTTTTGAAGCCTGGCCACTGGAGACTGAGAAGGTCTTCAACTAACATACATCGCGATTTGATCGCTGAACGGCTGGGAGAGTATGAGAAATTTGGAGACGAGGAGATAATTGAATCTGAATTCGAGAAAAAACAGAAGCTTACTGAAGGTGAATCTAATTTTAACCGTTAAATCTAGATAACACACTACTGGTTAATGTTAATATTCTACTAATTTTTTGACTATCTTCTTTGCGCTGCGTATTGTTGTTGAGAGATGTGGTCTTATTGTATTTTGATTTTGCCATGCAGTTGGACAAATATCTAGAATATTGTTTGCGATCCAATTCCATTTCGATAATCTGAGAATACACAATTTTTTTCAATGTATCCAGAATTCTAATGTGAATGTATCCTTCGCATTATTGCTACCTACGCATTATTCCATATCTAAAAGCAAGTTGCACTGAGCAATCGAAATATCACCTCTCAATATGATACTAGGAATCTGTCACACTCTGGGAACCAGGTTTTACAGTTCGGATAACCTTTCTGATTTTAATTCAACTTGAAAATTAGCACATACTGAGTATTGATTCGTAGCTGTTAATATGATATGTGGATAGAGGTCATAGATGACAATAAACTATTAGTTTAACTGATTTCAATATGGCTATGTTACAAATCCCGAGCCAAGTTCCGATAATTTTTCATACCAACAATCTGCTTTGATTATGCCACTGGCAACTAAAATTCCTTTCACACCAAGATCAAGCGCGCTACATACATCACTTTTATCAACTATTCCAGCTCCGCAGATAACTTCAGTCGATTTTGAATTCTCAGATACCAATTTTACAGAATCTGATATAGTTTTTGGAGTTTCTTTTGATACTGCTCTTCCAGATCCTATCAATTCTGGAGGTTCAATTGCTATAAAACTGGGACTTAATTTTGCTAGTTCGGCAGCTTCATTAGACGTTCGCGCACATACAACAGAGGTCATATTCAATTCCCTTAACCGCTGAATCAAACTATCAATAGTTTTATAATCCAAACGATGTTCGCTATGGTTTAGCAGGGAACCTGACGCACCGAAGGATTTCGCTAAATCTGGTACGAAGAATCCAGTAGACTGGCCCGCTTGCGCATCATCGACATGTTGGCAAAAAACGGGAATTGTCACGTTTTGTGTCACTAAAGCTATAGAAGCTTGAGGTGGTGCTAGGATTGTTTTAATTTTTAGCACTTGCGCAATCTTCTGAGCAGTAAGTGCTAGTTCGACTGTCTTATTTGCTGAGATCTCGAGATAATTTTTAAAGTTAATAATGATCAGTTACCTCAACCCTTTTGTACACTTAACTCTATCACTCTTCAGCTCGCCGAGCATTTACTTCTTTTATGTCTTTAAATTTTTCGTTCAATTTGTCAATTCTTGCTTGATATCCTTTGTTATATTCCAATTCCTCAGGTACAAGTGTCGCCGGGTGGATAAATCCCTGGTTTCTCATTATCATTGCTCTTTCGGCAGCCCACGTCCTTTGTAGATCCCAGTCCGCAGTACCAAAACCGTCATGAGGACCGGTTAATTTGCCCTGATGCATGCTAAAGACCAAACACGACACAATTGGTATAGAATAATTCAAACTTGCTGCAGAATTCAATTTAACTGGCATAAGCGGTAAGTGATGGCTGCCCCTCGTGTTTCCCGCTACATAATGTGGATCATTAAATGCACTTCCCGCTTCCTCGGTGGCAGGAAAATTTTTCTGAGTCCTCACAATAGATATAGGATCATCTTTGCCGACGTAGGTACCAGCAATATTATGCAACCTGTCAGTCGATGAAGAGAGAATCTGTTCTCCGTCAGAAGACAGCACAGAATGAACCACATACCGCCCGGGATACATAAGTGCCGCTTCCAGTTCAGTTTTATCAGACCATAGCTTCAGATCTGCAATTTTGCCCGACATGACATCTAATATTCTGAATGTAACACCCGATGCAAGCTTCTCATTAATTAGCAAACCAGTATTACTTTTACTATCCACAAATATTCGCCAAAAAGGAAAATTAAAAGCACCAGGCTCTGTCTTATCTGCAGCAAATACACAAAAGACTTCGCTCGGTCGTTCTTCTATATGCATCTCTGCTACTCCTGGGCCAAGTCCCTTTATATTGCCTGAAAACGCATCTTTGAGTAAGTCCTGACCCGCTCCATATAACCCCTGCTCTTTAGCAAGCTTGGTTCCTTCTGTGAAGGCATCCCAAGCCAGCTGATGAATTCTTTGGTTTTCAATACCCAGCGTATGAGTCATTATAATATGGATATCATCGCCAGTATAACCAACATAATAGTCAATCAGCAAACCTTTTGCTTTGCCATTGATATAGTTTTTTACAACTTCAAAAAGCTCATCGCTTGGACGAGTATGGCCACCAATTCCTCCTATGTCTGCCTTAATTGCTGATAACGTTATTTGCATAACGACAATTCATGAAACAAGCTTTAAAAATATTCTGATACGTAGTATCATGGTTTTGCCAGATGCGATCGGCGTTCTGATGCATATCATTTATCCGGTATTGATGTATCGCTTGTTCTATGCATAATCGACGTAGTACTTGTACCGTTTTTCTACTTCTCTATTGTTTCCGGAAAGTATTCTTTCAATTTCCGTCTGCAGAAGTTTCCTGGCATAGCTCCTAAAGTTGTCCGCTTCTTGGCCCTCTGGATAAGCCGATAGCGTTTGCTCGAATTGTTTCATAAATTCGATTACCTTTGATCTAAATTCTTCTATCGAAGGATCCTTGTTCTTTGCTAGCTTGAACCATGTAGTTGCACAAGCGGTAGAATATATTTTAGCAAGATCTTCTATTAATCTGTCTATTTCAAAGAAATCCGGCATAGCTTATGGCTTGATGCCGACTCTTAAAACTATTTGCCAGTATCAGAATTATTAAAACCTAATTCAAACCATGAACATTATGGTGAAACATCTACCATATTACGTTTTGATGGATACATATATATTTTGAGCATACTTTGAAGTATAAGCTAACAAATACATACATATGTCAACCCATCCACAGATAGTTCAGTTGGTCAGAGGAGATCATATCCAGGCTTGCAGCATAATATAGATGCATCATTGACAATTAAATCAGTAAATCCAACAGTGGATAACACAATATCTGATCCTGATTGTTTTATGAAAAGTACACCCAATGGTGTGGACCCACTGCATAATATGTTTACACCTAAGCAAAAAAAGAAAGTGTGGATTGAAGCCTACGGGTGTGCGGCCAGTAAGGCAGACTCTGAGATGATTGCCGGCCAATTGAAAAGCTGTGGATATGAATTGGCTCGATATGAGGAAGAGTCATCTCTGAACATTATTGTAACTTGCTCTGTCAAGGATGCAACTGAACATAAGATGCTGCACAGAATAGGAGAACTAACAAAAGCAAAAAAACCCGCGGTGCTTGCGGGATGCCTTCCGAAGGCTGATAAGGATAGAGTTGAATATCTGTTTCCCTCAGCCAGCCTGCTTGGACCCCATTCTATTGACAAGACGATCGATGTAGTAAATTCCGCCTTTTCCGGCAAAAAAATGGTGATCCTTGATGACTCCCTTTCTAATAAGATCAACATTCCTCGGATACGGCTTAACCCTGTAGTTGGGATAGTAGAAATAGCGACCGGATGTATGAGCGATTGCACTTTTTGTCAGACCAAGCTAGCCAAGGGCGAAATAAGAAGCTACCCTGCGGGAGAAATTCTGAGACAAATCCAACATGATGTTAAAGAAGGATGTAAAGAGATATGGCTGACTTCTACCGACAATGGCTGCTATGGAAAGGACCTCGGGTCGAGTATTGTAGAATTGCTACGATTATGTTGTAGTATTAACTCGGATTACAAAATCAGGGTAGGCATGATGAATCCGATGCATCTTGGTTCAATAGTAAAAGAGCTATTAGAAGTCTATGAGCACAATGAAAAGATCTTCAAGTTTTTGCATATCCCCGTCCAGAGCGGAAGCGACTATATATTAAGAAAAATGAAGAGAGGCCACAGCGTCAAAACATATCGAGACGTAGTCAAAGCATTCAGATCTCGCATTCCCGAAATTACGATTGCTACCGATATAATTGTAGGTTTTCCTTCAGAATCAGATGATGACTTCGGAAAAACTCTGCAACTCATAAATGATACCCAGCCGGATATAGTAAATTCGTCAAAGTATAGTGCTAGACCTAATACAGCAGCAGCAAATCTTAAACAACTAAAATCGGATCTAATTAAAAGCCGGACAGACACGCTTCATCTCTTAGTAAAGGAGATTAGTAGAAAACGAAACTCTATGTGGATGGGCTGGAAAGGAGAAGTAATTATTGATGAACTGAATAACAACAGTAAAATAGGAAGAAATTATGCTTACAAATCAGTAGTTATTTCACCTCGGGATGTGCATCGAAGTAGTTCTAATCTATATGGACAGTACTCTCTTGGAACAGAAATCAAAGCTCAAATATACGACTATTCTGATTATTCGTTGAAAGGTACCGCTACGGACTAACTATAGTCTGCTCAATCTTTTTACACACTTTACATCCTAATATGTAATCATCGGAGCTTTTAACTGAACTACGATGTTACAAAAGAGGGGAAACTGGCTATAGCTAATAATGATAATCAAGATTGCGTAAATTTTAAGAAACCCATCATGGCAGTTGGCATTGGAGGTCTAGGTTGCAAACTTGCAATTAATTCGAGCAGGTTACTTGACTGCAAATGTGTCTTAATTAGCGATGATGAAAAAGATCTGGACGAGAATCATTTTTCTATTTTCATACATTCTGATTCATGGATTAATCCTTCAAGTTACAAGCTTAGGTCACTTGCAGAATTATCAGCTAGGACTATAAAATCTGCTCTTGAAGAATTTCAGACTGTAATAGTATTTGCCAATCTTGCAGGAAGGGCCGGGACCGCGATTGCTCCAGTTGTTTGTAGGGAAGCAAAGTTGTCGTGTAGTAACACTACTGTATCAATAGCTATAATGCCTTTCAAGTTCGAAAAGGACAGGATATTCCAGGCAGGTGTTTCGTTAGGCAGGCTACAAAATTATTCAGATTCCACAATAGTCGTAGATAATGATTCGCTCCTAGACAATAATCCAGATCTATCTGCCGAGCAATGTTATGAAATTGCTAATGATGCACTTTACGACATGATATCTTCAACTTTTAAGCGATATATACAACCAGATGTGAGTTTGTTATGCACTAGCAGAGCTAGTAAAATAGATGCTGAATCCTCTGTAAAGGACTCACTCAGTATGTTATGCGAGAACACAGATCTAACATCGATAAAAAAGGTGGTGTTGCATATAGTGGGGGGACAGAAGGTACAGCTCGGCATTTTAGACTCCCTTGTCAGTAACGTACATAAAGTTTTGGATAATGATAACTTTGGCGGAATTTCAATGTGTATCTCAAATTCCGATGAAACGAAGACTCATCTCCTAGCGTCGGTCAGAGGTAAAACCAAATTTGACAAGTATGATCCGCTGGCACAGATTATCCCAACAGAAAATGTATTAGACTGGGAGGAAATGGATTCGTCTCCAGAAATAGAAATGGCAATTCCGAATTTAGAATAACGATGCCGCAATGTCATACAAGGCAGAAAAAAATGCTAAAGACATTTAAGCTTTTGAGATGACATTGTGATAAAAATACTTTCTATAAACAACTACCTTGATTCCATATTAAGCAAAGATTAAAAGTATGATAGATAATACCTATTCAATTTAGATAATTCTGTGCAATTGACAGTTTACAACTAATGTCTATTTTTAAACATCAATGACACAATTTTTGTTATTTTTGTTGTGTCTATTGATTATCATCAATAAACCATGTAATAGGAGGAAAGAATTTTTATCATCTTCCTACAGATAATATAGTCCAAATAAGAAGCTTTTTCATCAAGCAATCGATTAGCCTTTGATAATGTTAGATCCAACTATTGTATAACATTGGTTCTTCAATTTGTACTTTTTAATTTGTACAAATCCCTTACGTGAATAATGAAAATGGTTGTATCGCCGTTTCTCACAAATATTGATAAGCTAACACGATGACGGCGCGTGTTATGTAGTAATAGTGTATATATTTTATTTAATAAATCTATTTCCTACCACCTAAACATCTTTAAGACTAGCATCATTCTGCAACTACTTGAAGGCCTGACACAGAATGTCGACGAGTATTAACAGCTTTAGGAACTTGGATATACTCATAGGTGAAGATGAATCCGATATAGCATTGCTATATAAGATCGCATTAGAGAAGAGGAATCACACAGTCTCTATTACCTATAACGGAGAGGACTGCTTGAACAAATACCATGAAAAGTTCCAGTGTCAAAGATTTGATCGTCTTTATTCTACTAGTGGACAAGTATTACCTTTCGATGTAGTTATACTCGATTACAAAATGCCAAAAATAGATGGAATCCGAGTTGCACAGGAGATTTTGGCAGTAAATCCTCATCAAAGAATAATTTTTGCATCTGCATATGTTAGGGAAACTTTACTTGATCCAGTAAAAAGGCTAAATCAAGTTGTTGAGGTTATGGAGAAACCTTTTGGAGTCAACGCCCTGATGGATACCATAGATGATAATGGAATATATTCTGAATTACGAAACTTCAATGTCGACTTAGATGTGATTAAAGCACTCAACCCGACCCATGAGCAGATTACTGATTTGCTAGAAAGGCTACGCAAACTTAAACACCCTAGTTAGCACTAGTGTTCCATATCTCTTTTAGATCTTTTTGACTTGAGATCCAAACAAGGCCAAACGTGCTAATAACGCGCGCATAGTTTGTCCTTCAGTGGTTACCGCTGTAAATAGCTTAATCACTAAAGATTGTTTAAATACTTATACTGCGAAAATTGTGTCCCTATGCAATCAATTATATGTTTAACTTGTAATAGCGATTCAATAATAACAGATCCCGATTCTGGCGAGGTGATCTGTAGTCACTGTGGTCAAGTGATGGCGGACCGAAATAACGAAAGCCGAGCCGAATGGCGCAATTTTTCATCTGATGCTATAGGAGAAGCAGTACATAACAGGAACAGAACAGGAATGCCAACTTCTCTGGCTAGACATGATATGGGACTTGCTACTATAATTGGAAGGATAAACATGGACGCTAGTGGACATGCATTGGATCCAGCTATGCGTACTACAATGGAAAGATTAAGGGTATGGGACATCAGGACGCAGACAAGAAGTTCTACTGACAGAAACCTTAGGAATGCTTTTAACCAGCTTGAGAAATTAAAAGATAGGCTTGGGATATCAGATGCAGCAGTAGAAAAGACCGCCTATTTATACAGAAAAGCTCAGGAAAGGGGATTGGTACGTGGTAGAACCATACCGGCAGTGCTTGCGGCTGCTGCGTATGTTGCTTGCAGAGAAATTGGGATTTCAAAAACATTAAAGGATATTGCTGTTGCTGCTGATATTAGGCGTAAGGACTTATCTAGGACCTATAGGTTATTGATTACGGAGCTTGATCTCAAGGTTCCAATGGTAGATGCCGTAAAATGTATTGCTAAAGTTGCAAATAAAGCTGGACTAAAAGAGAAAACGAAACGTCAGGCGATTGACACGATGTACGAGATCTCTAAAAGAGGAATAACAGCTGGAAAAGATCCAATGGGATTGGCTGCATCCGTGCTTTATTTATCAAGTTTCAATGTAGGTGAACACGTTACGCAATCACATATTGCAGAAGCTGCCGGGGTAACAGAGGTGACACTAAGGAATAGGTTCAAGGATTTGAGAAGCAAGTTACAAATATTAAACTGAATAGCTGAAGCACGGTTATCGCTCAACTTGAGAGATATGAAATAATCATCTTATTCATTTGCAGTATAATAAATATTATAGTGAGTACATATATACAAACCATGGCTCGCCTTATTGTCGAATCCTATCGAGACTCATCTGTGAACTTGATTTTGGATGATATCGCAAAAAAGTACAAAATTGATACAATGAAAGATCATTTAAAAGAAGACTTTCCCATCAAAGAAATTAAGTTCAAATATAGGACTTACTCTGAATGCGTAAAAATGTTATATAACAGTGTAGGTATATCAGAAGCTAGAATCTAGTTTGTTGATTTAATTGTTTTGTTGTTGCCATTAGTTAGCTTGCAATGCATCATATACATTAATACCTATGCACGATATAACGCAACCTGGTAAGTACTCTTCTTTTTTATCATATCCGATCCCACTTTTTTATTGGTGTATGCATGAACGCATGCGCAACTTTAGTAAGAAACTCACTACCAAAGGAAATCGGATAGTATCGAGCTCGTATTTTCCTGTAGAAATCTAATTGTTGAGATTCTTTGCATGTAGATCTTTATACACAGTTTCGAAACCATGAGGAGAAGATCTTTGTTTGTCCTGAGCAGAAGGTTGAGTTAGCCCAGATTGTCTATACACTTTGTAAATCCATTCTTTCCCCCCTTTATTTCGTAAAAGCTTTGCCTTCTTGTGGTATCTGGACAAATAAGTTGCAATTACATCAAGCTTAATAGGTTCATTATACTCATCGGTGTACATCTCTAGAATATCAGTCGAGGTAAAGCTTGTGAAGGGAAATTTATTTTCAACAATGCTCCATATTTTTGATGATAGTGAACTCATGTTTTCTTGCATTTGGTTTGGTGTGTGGTAATTATATTCAGCTGGTTCGGATTTTCCAACATTGATGGCATCCATAAGCTCCATGACTTTCATAACCTTTTCTTTTGACATATTACCCTCTAGTGAGAGGTTATACTTGTCACCTTCTGCGTCCTCAACTTCTATCTTTATCTTCTTTTTACCCGAGATCAACTACCCAAGCTCAACCCAGACGATCTATACAGCATAATACGAATGATACCACTTAACGGACATACTACATAATTTGATAACAAAAAGCTAAAATTTTCTTAATCAAAAAAGTCTCGCCACTTGTTATAATCTCTTAGGCATATATCAGTAGTTCAAACTCATAATATATCTTTCGTGTTGTCGCTGATAGATCACAAAACTTTGATTCTTTCTTAGGCCTGTAATTTAAGGTTTCAAGAACGTGTCATTATAGCTAAAATGCATGTGTTGAGATTCACAGAGAATTCCTTTTTGTTTTTTGTTTTTAATGCGTGAATAGGTAAATTCTAAACAGTATTAGCATTATATACTCATCATAATGTCATGACAAACTTATGTTAAGGCAGAATTCTTATAGAGTTCAGACTTTATACAAATTCAGTTTCTGTTCCTAAAAATATCAAATATATATCTAAGAGAAGATATCTTTCAAGTCAGCGGTACTCCTCTGTTCCAAAGGGTTTCGAAGGAAAAAAACCAATGCGAAATACACAATACAATTTTCCGATATCAGCAAAATAGGCGCGCCGCAAACTAAGGTCAGCCAAAGATCTTGTCAGAACAGCAAAATTATTTTTGCATATCCCTCTGCTGACTATCTGATGACTCCAGATGATAATCTTTTATCAAACAGTCGAAATATTTGAAATGACACTTTAAAAAAGATTCAGAGAAATTAGATTAAAAATATGTCGAAGTATATAGCAGAAGAATTACAGTTCCACACTCTTACCAAGACGTCGAACCCATGGAAGACTGTTTCATCTATAATTATGGCTATAGTTGACGAGGCATACTTTGAAGCCGGATCAAATGCTCTTAGCTTCAGATCAATGGATCCGTCACACATTGCACTAGTTGACGTAATCTGGCCTGATTCTGATTTCGAAGAGTATAAATGTCATTCTACAATAAAATTTGGATTTCGAATATCTGAATTTGCTAAAATAGTGAAGAGATCGAATTCCAATGACTCAATAGAAGTAGGCATCAAAGATAATTCTCTGTGTATAAGAAGCACGGGCAGCTATACACGAAGCTACAAGATGAATTTAATTGAGAGTAGTGGTAGCAATACTTCTCCTCTACCCCAGCTATCTTTTGATAGCAAAATAGTCATAAGTATATCTGCATTTGATAAGATCCTAAGCGATATTCAAGTTATATCTGATAACATCACTATAGAAACATTTGCTGGATTAACTGCGGCAAGATTCAGCGGTAGCAGCGACAATGGCAACGCCATGGTTAGAATTGATAACGATCATAATAACAGAAGCGACGGTCTTGAAGGGAATGTTTTGAAGCAGATCACAGTTAAGGAAAACAGCAAGTCCTCATATAATACAGATTACATTTCTAAAATTGTGAAAGCAATTAGTTCCATTTCTGATGACAATATGACATTGGAGTTCTCCTCAAAGAAACCGCTAAGGCTAGAATTCGTAATGCAGGGCTCGCTAAAGACTCAGTTCTTCCTAGCCCCAAGAGTTGATAACTAATTCAGCGCTGACTAATGATGCATTATATCTACGATGGTTTTTAGCTTTAACAGCTTAGCTTAGAGATATTCCTCTGTACACTTACGTGTATTAGGAATCTGTCTGTCTTTGTGAATGAATCTTTTCCATAATCCTCACTTGAAATGAATATGTATAAGAAAATAGATACAGTAGTAGTGACATTCTAGAATAATTCGTTATTGTGTATTCCATTGCAATTCTTTTTTACTATAGAGTACAAGAACCATTGAGCAAAAGATGGACGAAGAAGAGACGAACCCGGACGATCGCGACAACAATGGCGATGCTGCAGATAGGGCGAAAAGAGCTGTGCAATACAATGAAAGGTTCAATGTTCCGGAACAAACAGAAAAGGAAGAAGCAGAAAGCCATGGAAAGATTGAAGCAGAAAATCTCGCAGACGATAAAGAAATAGAACGTAGAAAAAAACACTTATAGGAAATTTGTTATCTAATTGGCAAATGAACTGCTGAATGCGCATCAAAATACATATATATTATTTTTCTACAATCCTATAGCCTCCTTTTGTTCGTATCTATTCTACTGAAATCTGTTTATTACTGTCCTCAAGCCATGGTACTTTTCTGTAGCAAGGATAGCCTGGATAATATCCTCAAGATGATATGCATGACTTACCAGTTTTGATAAATTAATTTCTCCACTGGAAGCAAGTTTGACTGCTTCCATCAGTGTAGATGGTGTTGAGCTAAAACTGCCTGTAATAGATATTTGGTTGTAGTGCAAAAAGTTTGGATCGAGTGAAAAAAAAGTGTCAGTAGATTTAGGCATCCCAGCGAAAATATTGATACGAGAATTCTTACTTGCAATTTTTAGCGCAAGCTTAAGCGCTACAGGATTACTTGTAGCTACTATAATCACATTGAACCCAACTCCATTTGTAAGGGCTAGAGTATTTTCTAAGCTTTGGTCAAAGTCAGCATCGCTAGCAAATTTAACAGTAGCATTTGCTCCCAAGGATTTTGCTTCCTGTAATCTTTGTGAAATTCTACCTATCACTACTGTATTTATATCGCACATGTTTCTTACTAATTGGAGATGAAGCAACCCTATTGGTCCATCTCCAATTATAGCAACTGAGCCTTGTTCATTTTTTCTTATGAGCGGGCTCATATGATGAAATCCGTTTAAACAACATGCCAGAGGTTCAAGCAAGGCCGCTTCTTCGTCGCCTAATTTGTCAGGTACTGGTACCAAGCCTCCGATCTTTAGTACTTCTTTAGGTATTTTGATGAACTCGGCGAAGCCACCGTTTATACTAGAACCTATCTCTTTTAGATTAAGACATAGGTTATATTGTCTGTAACTGCAGTAAACACAACTAAGGCATGGTATTATGGGCGAGACTGCTAATCTTGAACCGGCCCTTATACGATATCCTGTAGTGTGTTTTCCATCAGAATCTAAAGTATCGACTACTACGTCTTTATTGATCTGACCACAAATTTCGTGTCCTAATATTATAGGGGGCGCAACTTTGTAGTGACCGTTTCTGTATACTCTAACATCATAGCCACATACTGCGCAAGCTTTTACTTTTAGTAAAACGTCTCCTTCTTCTCTTCTTGCATCTGACCTTGGTATTTCTTTTGGCGTATACCTAAAATCGCAATGGACTTCCTCATTGGCTATATTGCCTGGTCCGTAAAATACCGCTGCACGCATTCACTTCTCCTTCTTCTTTTTCCTCTTGTTATTTTGACACAATACTTCTTCTTTCTTGCTGGATTACCGAGGACGGACAAACGTAAAAAGGATTGCACACATTTTTATTGTTGACAGGAAAGAGAGATATGTACTGTACGATCTTGACGAGATTAATCGACCCACATATACATATGTATTCCCGTACCACCGATGACTATGATGCGATGTCTAAAGCTGGCATCGAGGTTATAGTTCAGCCTTCATTTTGGCTAGGCAGCCCAAGAACATCAGTTGGAACATTTATAGATTATTGGGAGCACATGATAGGTTTTGAAACTAATAGGGCAAGAGAATTTGGAATAGAACATTTCGTATGCATTTCTGTAAATCCAAAGGAAGCAACAGAAAGACCTTTGGCACTCGACGCTATGGATGCGATGACCGAATATCTGGACAGGGAAAGGGTAGTCGCAGTCGGAGAAATTGGTTATAACATGATAAATGATCTTGAAGAAGAAATCTTCATAAAGCAAATGGATATTGCATCACAGAAAAATATGCTCATGACCATACATCTGCCTCATAACAATAAGCCTGAGGGTATGAAGAGAATTGAGCATATTTTAAAGAGCGGCACATCTGGAAAATATGATACAAAAAAGATACTTGTAGATCATAATGTAGAAGAAACTATCGAGAAGACCTTAGAGTTAGGAATGTGGGCAGGTCTTTCCGTATATCCTGTTACAAAGCTGTCGCCGGAGCGTGCCATGAGGTTAATAAAAAAGTATGGGCAGGAGCGCATAATGATACATAGTGCTGCTGACTGGGGTATTTCCGATCCACTAAGTGTTCCCCTAGTGGCCAGAGAGATGAGAAAGGAGAGAGCATTTGGCATAAATGATATCGAAAAGGTGACATTCTATAATGCATATGACTTCTTCAAACAATCAGAAAGGTTTACCTGGAGACCATAAAGATTTCCTTTTTGGAACTAATTAAGCATAATGCTGAATCATGAAGCTTGCATTTAGTACCAACGCGTTCAAAAAATATTCATTAAAAGAATCCATCAGGTTGATCAGAGAGGTAGGGTACGAGGGTGTAGAGATACTGTGCGATGTTCCTCATGCTTACCCGCCTTGCCTCGACGAAGAGGATATTCTCTCAATTCAAGAAATCATCTCTAAAAACAACATCGAGATTTCTAACCTTAATGCATTTACACTCTATGCCATAACCGATGTATACCACCCATCTTGGATAGAAAGCGATAAGCAACTAAGAGAACTACGTATACAGCATACCATTAACTGCCTACGTCTTGCAAAAAAGATAGGCGCGAAGAATATTTCAACTGAGCCTGGAGGACCTATAGAGGTAGGTAATGATAATAAGTATAATAACAATGATTTTAAAAACAATACTAATAATAAGAGGAGTAGCTACGATCTTGAAGCACTTCAAGAATTCTTTGTCAACGGTATTGTTAGAACCTCCAAGGTTGCTGAGGAATATGGTGTAAAAATACTTGTGGAACCAGAACCTGGACTATTACTTCAAAATTCAGAGCAATTTTTAAAGTTTATCAAGAATATAAATTCTCACTATGTGGGTCTTAACTTTGACATGGGACATTTCTTTTGTGTCAGAGAAGATCCAGCAGCGCTAATTTACAATTTGGCTGAACATATAGGACATTTTCATCTTGCAGATATAGCACATACAAGAGTGCATAATCATTTAATACCCGGCCAAGGGTCTGTTGATTTTGCTTCAATTTTCAAGGCTATTAGTGAAATCAACTATCAAGGATTTATAACAGTTGAACTTTATCCATACCAGGACGACCCCGTGTATGCTGCCAGGATTTCACATAAATATCTGACTAATGTTATCAGTCAAATCTAGTTAGTGCGGTTGGTTAATGATGATTGTCGCATAAAACGAATACACGGGTATGTGTATTACTCTGAATACACACAAGAAACGTGTTGTTGTGTGCTAAAAAATATAGTAGTTCCTGCGAAATTCGCAATTTCAAATTGAAACACGAGCGGATGAAAACAATAACAAAAAGAACGGATGAAAAAATAAAGTCAATTACTGCCTTGTCTTCACTGCCCACATACTGGATATGTGATGAACCAATTTCATATAAGAATATCAAAAAGTCATTTCATTGTCTTTTCTAAAACAAACACGAAGACACACCATTACAATCTTCTACCTAAGATCCAATCTAGTGACGATATATTATTATTATTGTTAATATAGTTAAGTTAATTCAGATAGATAATAAATGTTCTTATTGACTTTGGCGACGATTCTTGTTAGGAGATTATTTACGTTTAGTTAGATTACCAAACGTATTTACCATCCCATCAAATATTTTAGCGGGACATTTTGCACTGGTTATGCCCTTTCATGCCAATGCACTACAATTATTTCTTTTAGTCTCTTCTTCTATGCTGATCTATATCTCCGGGATAGTCTTCAACGACTACTTTGATATTGAAACTGATCTCAAGGAACGTCCGTACAGACCGCTTCCTTCTGGAAGAATTGCCAAACGGACCGCATTTACTATCGGCGTTGCTTCGATGATATCTGCTAACTTGATCACTTTTGGATCAGGTCTGAACAGTTGCATAGTTTCCTCTCTTATATCAGCTATTGTTATTGTATATGACTATAAATTAAAAAGAACTAAAGCTGGTCCAATTGCAATGGGGCTAGCAAGGTCTCTCAATGTTATCCTAGGAGCGACTCCAGCAGAGTATTTGGTATTACAAAATTATAATTTGCTTGTTAGGATAATCTTTATCAGTTTATCAGCCTTTGCCTATACGTTCTCTATCAGCCTACTTAGCAGGAAAGAAGTACAGCTATACGTAGATCAAAAAGAGCAACAAAAAATAATCCAAACGAATCGAAGCGCTGTCGCTATGTCCTTTTCAATTGTTTTTGGTATAATTGCGTCTTTTATTTTTTTAGTTTTTCTTAGAATTTTTAACATACAGCTTTTTATTAATTTGATATTGTTTTCGGTCATCATGGTCATCATTCTTCTTAAACAGGTTAGGGCTCGCTATTCTTCTTCAAGTCTTCAGGACGGTATAAAGTATATGGTAATTGGAATCATAGTCTTTGATTCTGTATTCATAACTGGAGTTGCAGGATTATATTATGGACTATCTGTTCTCATACTTGGAATTCCTGCAGTTATTTTATCCAGGAGACTCTACGTGACCTGAAACGAACGAATAAACAAACCAATTTAAATGATAGACAAGTATCCAGTGACTATAAAACAAAGGTGATGACCCCGTGGTAAGACATATCGTTGTACTTGATATTGTTGGATTAGAACTTGATCACATCGAATCAGATCTGTTGCCAAATATTAAAGATATTGCAGCACAAGGTGAAGCTACTAAAATGGAGCCCGTTTTTCCTGCGTTGACTTGTCCTGTTCAAAGCAGTATACTGTCCGGCAAATATCCAAACCAACATGGAATAATAGCAAATGGATTATATGATAAGAGTAATTATTTTGTATCGTTTTGGGAACAGTCAAGCGCGCTAGTTCAGACTGATCGAGTCTGGGACATAATCAAAA
Source organism: Nitrososphaeraceae archaeon (assembly GCA_045808425.1). Lineage (GTDB taxonomy): Archaea > Thermoproteota > Nitrososphaeria > Nitrososphaerales > Nitrososphaeraceae > JAFAQB01. The sequence continues at coordinate 49,700 of JBJMFM010000279.1, forward strand.
AGAAGAAGAACAAACCGTCATCTTCCTTCTCCTCCTTCTCCAACCTGAAAACTGCTGTGCTATTTTGGCAAAATACTATGTATGCTAGATCTGATATAATAGTTACCCCCAGACCTCTTCACTTCCAAGACGGAATGCAAATGTGGTGTTATTCGAAGCCTATTGGATTTTATGATAATCAATTAAAGCAGAAGCTAGGAGAATTCAATCTATCAAGCTACTGGGGCCCATTTGCATCGTCTAAGTCCAGTGAGTGGATCGCCAATGCAACGAAATATACGCTAGAAAATGAACGTCCTAATTTGATGTTCACATATATTCCACATGTTGACTATTCTGCTCAAAGATTTGGTAAAAAAAGTAGACAAGTACAAAATGATTTGAAGAAAGCGGATGAGATCGTAGGGGATATAATTAATAAGGCCGTTCAATTAGGCATTAAAGACGAGACGCAGTTTATTATTCTATCAGAGTACGGATTCAATGATGTAAAAGCGGCTGTTCCGCTGAATCTACGATTGAGAGATGAGGATCTTCTGATTACACGTACGATAAATGACAAGGAGTATATAGATTATGAATATAGCAATGCCTTTGCGATGGTGGACCACCAGATAGCCCACATTTATGTTAAGGAGGGCTTTGTAGATCAGACAAAGAAGCTACTAGAAGATACACAAGGAATAAACAGGATTCTTTCTGATGAAGAAAAAAGGCGATTAAAGATTGACCATGAACGATCAGGCGAATTAATTGCAATATCCGATCGAGATAAATGGTTTAGCTATTATTGGTGGTATAGTTCGGATAAAGCCCCAAGTTTTGCACGAACGGTAGACATACATAGAAAACCAGGCTATGATCCAGTCGAATTATTTGTGGACCCAAGCACCAAGTCAATACCATTTGACACCAGTTTGATAAAAAGTTCGCATGGAAGACCAGCGGATCCTAACACTGAAGAAGGGTACTCGCTATATGTATCAAATCGGAGATCCGACATTAGCAGTGGTAACTCTTCTGAACAAACTAGCAACTCAATAAATTGTGTAAAAATAGGACAATATCTAATCAATTTAGCTACTGTGTAGTCCTAGTTATTGGTTATATTATCTACTATATAGATCCACAAAAGATTAAAAAATAATTTAGCCTAGGTGGTTGTGATAGAATATTATAATGTCTTTGAAATATTCTATTACGCTTTCTTCTTTTAGAAACATAAGAAAACCACTGGAGCAAACGCTGGACAAGTTAGTTAAGCAAGGATATGACGCTATAGAAATGTTCGGCGAACCAGAAAAAGTACAATTGAAGTATTTACGGGATGTTTTTCAGTCCTACAATATTTCAGTATGTGGTATTACAGGAATGTGGGGTTCAATAAGTACAGACGGATGGAAAAGAAAGCTGCTAAGCTTCGATTCAAGTTTGATAAGCACTTCGCAAAAATATGTAAAGCAATGTGTTGACATGTGTCAGCTTCTTGGAGGAAAAAAATTAAATGTTTGTCTTTTTGCAGATGATAAATTTGTCTCCATAGACAAGAACCACCAGGTCATTTCCAAAGAGCAGAAAGAACCTATAATACGTCGGGTGCTACCTGTCTTATCCGAACTCTCCAGATATGCCGACGATCGCGGCATACAAATTTTGCTAGAACCCCTTAACCGGTATAGCACTCCATACTGTACTACTGCCGCTGACGCAGTTGCAATAGCTGAACAAATAAATCAAGACAATTTTGGAGTTCTGCTGGATACCTTCCATATGAACATTGAAGAGGACTCATTTGAAGATGCAATACAGAGAGCAGGCGGATTATTACAACATACTCATTTTGCAGATAATAATAGGAAGATGCCTGGCTATGGGCACATCGATTTTAAGTCAATCCTCAAGGCTTTGAGTCAGGTAGGATATAACAACAAGTATATCAGCTTTGAGCCTAATTTAACTTCTGATAGGTTTGAGGCTGATACACTGTACGGACTTAACTTTATTAAATCCATAGAAGCAGATAGAAGAGATCTTGTCAAACCCCGTTGATAGTTATAGAATCGATACAGTATCTGATTTTGTATTACACCTGATATAATTGTTGTCGGCTCAAACGATCTAAAAAGTTTGCATATATATAGGCTGTCTCTCTTGATTAAACTATTCTTTTCTTTCCTATCTTCTTTTGTTCTCATTATTCTTATTCGTTTAGGGGATCCCTAGATTCAGCCTCGTTTTTAAGTCTATAAAAGCTGACTAGTCTATCGATATCTCTTTTAGATATCTTGCAGTTTTGATGAGCTAATTTCAGACAGTATGGATAACCTGACACCGTATGAAATGACAGCATGTCCAATATTTTTTTAATTTCAGCATTGTTAATTTGACTAGCTGTCATATCTGATATCTCTATTTTCGTTAGAGGAGTGCATTCTTTTAGTCGCGCGTATATCTCAATAATATTTCCGTGTTCTTGATTTGTTTGGTTATTTACAAAAGGAGTGCTAAAGCCTGCCGACGAATTACCAATATGGTTAAAGTAGAAAATATCAGCTGCTTTTGCGCCCATAGAGGCAAACTGTGTTTTAGTATCCGAATTCTTTGATACAAAGATTACATTGTTCTTTCTCTTGAGAATATCCAAAATCCGCATGATATCGTCTGGCTTGTTATTGATAAATCTGGATGCAAGCGAACCATCAATAGAAATAATATCAACGTCCTTTTTTTCTATTGCTGTTTCTGTTACTCTAGACTCCATGAAAAGGGCTTTTGATTCTAGCATTTCGCTTCGAATAATTCTTAGTCCAGTGTCCCATTCTGCGCCAAGTATTTCGTTTTTAGAATCAACTGACACAGCATCAACCACATATAGATCAAGACCTTGAAAAGATCTTTTATTCCAACTACTATCGACCCCAACGGACTCACATTCTTTTGGTGCAGGTTCATAATCATTCCAACAGGAAAGGGCAGCTTCTACAATGTATTGGTAACTAGAATCCATTACATGAGACATGTTACCTTCGACTCTGCCAAGAGCATCTAAATATATTGCATGAAGCAACTGAAATATAACAGTATAACTAGGTTAAAAAAGTAATGTCGTGTAGTCTCATAGTACAAGTCAGTATATAATTTATCTCGATTTAAATGCATGCGCGTATTTGTTTTTGTTGATCTGCATTCACTAAAGATGGCGATAAATAACTGTTGTGAGTATATTCTGAAATGCAATGAATCAATCGATAAGAATCGTACAGTAGGATGACTTCTATATTATCATCATCAAGATGATGATAATGATGATTTTTTACTGCCTTACCAGCAATTTGACTAATTATAATTTCGTTTGATTATGTACTTTTTGAGATCTATATTATATACTTCAAATTATACTTGTATATATTTTTTATTTGTGCATTTTGGAAAGATAGGACTCGCCGTGTTGCAATGCTCTTCTCCCTTCTTCCGACATGGCGATAGAGTTCATTTCCTTGAACTGTAATGCGTTTACAATAGCTTTTCCGCCGTAGTGGTTGTTAAAGTATATTCTAAGGATTTTCGTTTGTTCTTTGA
>JBJMFM010000280.1:0-4697 GCA_045808425.1 Nitrososphaeraceae archaeon
ATATCGTCATTGTTCATGTTTTATGAAATTTTTGCCAAGTATTCGTCGGTTTTCTTTTGCTGTAAATTAGTCTCCATCAAGTTGTCAAATCACAATGAATCATATATAATGTAGTTGATACACTTAACCCGGCTTGACTGCACAGCAAGCCCAGTTGGTCGCCCTATCCAGTCGCCTTCAAGCAGTACACAACTTGGTTTAGACAGTTTGTTTAAATCTTCCAGTCCACAAAAAGTCTACAGAATTTTCAACAGTATATACATAAATCATAAATAAGAAGTTGCACTCTTTAAGTTTAAGAGAGGAGGATGATGACCGTTTGTGACTCAACAAGCTTCCGCTGCTATAGGAACAGTAGTATCCTTATGGCGATATCCAGTAAAGTCAATGATGGGAGAGGAACTCAATTCTTCACATGTAACTGAACGTGGACTCATAGGTGATCGCACATATGCCGTTGTAGACAAGCAAACTGGCAAAGTGGCTAGTGCTAAGAACCCTAGAAAATGGGGAAAGCTATTTGACTTTCGTTCTATATTTGTGGAGTCATCACATGATGTAAATGACATTCCACCAGTCCGAATTACTTTCCCAGATGGCAGTAACATTTTCTCCAATCATCAGCCGGAAGATAATATGGATTATAGTTTGTCAAAGGTTTTTGGTAGAGAAGTTAGGCTCATGAAAGCTAGCGGCTTTGAAAAGCCAAGCTATGAGGAGTACTGGCCGGATATAGATGGTTTAGCACAAAGAGAGACTGTCACAGACGAAAACATGCCTTCGAAAACTTTCTTTGATATTTCTGTAATCCATATCATGACTACTTCTACAATCAACCGTCTGCGAGAACTCTATCCAGAAGGGCGATTTGAGGTTAGACGATTTAGGCCAAACATAGTCGTAGAATCAGCAGCATCTAAAGAGAAGGACTTTATTGAGAATTCATGGTAGGAAAAAAGATGACAATTGGTGAAGATATTGTACTGAAGATCACAGGACCATGCACTAGATGTGTTATGATAACTCTACCACAAGGAGACCTCCCCCAAGATTTAGGCATCTTGCGTACAGTAGCAAGGTACAACCAAGTAACTGCGGGAGTATATGCATCGGTGCATCATGGGGGAACAATTCATCGTGGAGACCTCATCCACCTTGAAGGATGAGGATATAGGTAGTTATTAATTAATCCTGTATTGTACTGATATTGCTTTATTACATAAATTATTGTTAGCTATTAAAGAGTACATTCCTATTCGTTATTCAATAGAATTAGCCTTATCTTTCTTAAATCTCAAAAACGTCTGTATTACTGCTACCGTCCCTAATATCTTATTAGGTCTTGTCAGATGTGATCTTTTAGATGACCTTCTGCTATATTCAGATCAACTCATGTTAATATTCCATATTCAATATGCCTTTATTATTTACATGAGGAACTTACCAATAAACTATTTCTTCAGCTATATCACAAAAAATAGTTCCATTTACTGCATCAACCATTCTCGTTCCCCTTTTTTGTTAATTATGCAAAACAAATTTTCTGTTAGAGGTGTAAGGGACTCATTAGATATCTGATTTGCTCTTTCCCGCCAGTTAACATTAATCTTACTTGACAAACCTTCACCTCTGTATCTTCTAAGACTGCTAAGCATCAAACCAGCAACATTTCTAGTTCTTTCAAGATAATTAAATAATATATTACAAGAAAAAGTTATCTCATTCAGAAGTTTCTTGATTGCTCTGTAGATTCTCTGCAACATTATATTCCGGATTTCGGACAAGCCGTGTAATTGCTCTATAGTTGATTTAGAATCACTCCTAATATCGATAATAAGCTGCTCTTGTCCTTGTTGTTTTTGCTGCAGCATCTTCTTTTTTTTCATAATGTTTGCAAAATGAAGGGAATTATCTGTTATGGCAAAATATATTGCTAACATTTCCATTCTCTGCACAGCAAACTTGTCATTTTTTACGACAGGATGTATCATCCTAATCCTGCTTGCCATTGTGTAGTGGTTATACCATGCAACATATCCATATGGCGAGCCATCTACATCTATCGTAATGTTTGACAGATGCAATCATATGAATTTACTGATATAAGAGCATTGTCCTATATTAGAACAGTAACAATCACTTATTAGCATGTCAGCAATAGTCTATGAAAGGAAGGTTATCAAATCTTCGTGATGTAGTAAAAGCAGAAGGTTTTGAAATATATACGGCGAAGAAAGAGGTGATTTTAGATTTATTGAGGCTAGGGACCTATGAACCATTAGTAGGTTTATCAGCCATCAGAATAGAAGTGTTGCCCCGAATTTCTTAAATGGACAAATTCATTAACTATCACTGATACATGGCTTAGGTCGGAAGAACGATCCAGTCCTTTCCGAAAGTTCGCTACGGAAGGGGTGCTATGCTTTGTTTTTGAAAGTCGTCATTTAGAGTTAATATATCCAAATAATAATAAAATCACATAGCCATTTTGAATTATCTAATTATTGATGGATCTTACGGCGAAGGAGGTGGACAAATTGTAAGAACGGCTGTTTCTCTTTCTACGATAACAGGAAAACCAATACAAATAACCAATATCCGATCTAAGAGAAACAAGCCGGGATTACGCACTCAACACTTCTCAGCTGTAAAAGCTGTAGCTGATTTATTTCATGCTAAAGTTGAAAATCTCAAAGTAGGCGCAGATTGGATAAGGTTTACTCCCTCACATCATACTCATCCCTTTGGCCGTACCGATTATTTTGATTATGGCATAACTAAAATAGATATTGGAACTGCAGGCAGTGTTGCAAATGTACTGTTGACTATTATTCCTGCTATCTCTTTTTGCACAATAAATCACGATATTCAGATTGTAGGAGGCACAGATGTACAATATGGTCCTACTATAGATTATCTAAGATATGTGGTAAGGGAAATATATGCTAGCATTGGAATAAATTTCAATATAGACGTCATTAGAAGAGGATACTATCCAAAAGGTGGGGGCATTGTAAATGCACAAATCAAAGCAATCAATCTACCGTCAAAGAAATTGCCGACTACATTATACAAATTATCTGATCAAGTAAATAGTTTGTTTGTCAAAACATGTGGCTGAAAGACTATTATCAGCAGCAGTTTCAAACCTCACAAAAAATTTTTACCTGTTTGCCTTTCAGACTTCTATAATACATAAAATAGAAGAAAATAATAAAAAACAAAAAGTACGATAGTGGACTCGATGGAAGGAAGAATAAGGATCGACAATAGAACAAAAGCAATAGACGAAGTAATAAATAATATCAATATTGAGTTACGATGTAGTTAGAATGCTCCAAAAGAGGTTATTACGATTTATAGTGCAATGGCATAATTTTATATCAATATTCTTGATTCTGGTAGCCTGATAGTTAAACGTAATCTCAGCAACTAAATAAGAATAATAACTAACCACTAAACCATATAATACAGTATGAATTAATCGATCTTGATTGATTACCTATGTCGTATAAGACTGACGATGAGAGAGACAAAATACTTGAAAACATCAAGAAATCTACAAAAGACTTTCAAAATCTCGTGGATCGGCAAAAGGCTAGCCTAATAGAACGTTATCAAGACGAATTTGAGCACGAGATTAAACAATGTGAAGAATTTAATAAAAGAGGGGATTATTTTAATGCAAAACTGCATTTTGATAGGGCCACTTCTGCAAATGAATTAATAAAAAATCTGAGAAAGTTCTACTAAGACAAGAGCTTAGTTAACATGGTAGTCCAAAATTAATAGCCCAATTAATTAGTATCCTATAATATTCTATAATGATAAAGAAGTAGTATCAAGAAAAATGACTTGTAAGGGTATATGTATACGTCACAAGGCACAGAAACCAGTTGGTTCTGGTCGTTATGCTACTGGACAGAAACGCTGTCAGATGTGTGAGATCTTTATAAAATGGGATGAATTATGGTGTCCATGTTGTGGATGCAGATTAAGAACAGGACCAAGACATTTTAAGTTTAAGGCAAAACTCGCAGAAAAAAGAGCAATAGATAGAGCTAAAGAAGTATAAATATTTTCTCATCCATACAATCTCTGAACAAAAATGTTGGTTCAAAGAAGCAGAGGGGCCATCTCGGTACTAAAAATTGTTTTAGAAGAAAATGGCTTTCAAGTTGATCCATTTGAAGATCCTATACTTGCATTAAAGAACTATAGAACTGGCTTGTATGTCTTATTGATCTTGGACATAAAGATGCCAAAAATGGATGGCTGGCTTTGAACTTGATGATAAAATCAAAAAAGAGAGACGATAAAGCCAAAGTCTGCTTTCCGACTGCTAGTGAAATGTATTATAACAAATCAAGAAGAGAGAAGTATTGCTCATTAGATAACGACCTATTTATTCAAAAACCAATTGCAAATGAGGATCTCGTAGCAGAATTAATAAAATATTAAATTCATAAATACCTTTTTTGCATGTAACATATGTGAGTATTTAATTATTCCTCTTCCTTGATGTTGATGTCAAATGAAAGTAATTAGATAATCAAAATGTGTGATATATCTATACGATGCTCAAATGTATGTTCTTCTATTGCAGTTGTCCTATTCTTATTCTTCTTAATTCAGATTCGTTTAACAAGAATGCAAATATTTCACTATTGCATTCTGTTATAGATTTCAACGTATAT
>JBJMFM010000281.1:0-11740 GCA_045808425.1 Nitrososphaeraceae archaeon
CTTTTGAAGCATTTCTACAACGGATGGCTGTCTGATATTAAGGACTTTGGCAATGGAGCTAACTTTAACCTCTTCCCCTCGTTCACGTATACACCAGATAGCTTTTAGGTACATTTCTATATGTTCAGATTCAGCTGTTCCAACATAGAGCTGTTCCTCATTAGTCTTGATACGCACATTGTTTTTTCTTTCATCTTTATATCGCTCATTCCTTTTAGTGATAGTTTCAGCTTTCTCCAATAGACCTACCTACTATGTTAGAGGATACTTTAATCATTATTAAATTTAGTTGTATATGTACGTCTGCTAATATTCATTATTACTATCGGTATTGATATATATATATTATATGGATCTTGCTGAATAAGCAAGCACATACTCGTAGTGTATATTGCTTAACATTGTATAAAGATGGACATATAGATTTCACAAAAAGCCTAAACAAGAATTAAAAGCATCGATCAATTGAAGATCTACACGATCATAGTTTTTTGTTCTTTCAATCTCTCTCTTTCTTTCTTATTACTTACTTCTATCTCTTGTACTTCTTTCCAAATCTGACATAGATTTCCTCGATATTTCGATGGCCTTTTTTCTTTTTGGTTGTAATACAAGTATGTAAAGCGAACCAATAAGATATATAGATAACAGAAGAATCTGTGCAACAGTGGTCTCTAGAGTAGGATGAATTCCAGTCATCTTTACCAGGTTAATATCTAGTCGCGGTATTATTCCAATCATATGTGTTGTAGGAATGTATCCAGCCTCCTGAAATGATCGAATAGTATTCCCCATAAATGCAATTGACATATAAGCTCCTATTCCCATAGTTAAACCAAATAGAACTCTAAGTGGAAGCTTCTTGCCCAGTTTTCTAATAAGAAATACGACTCCTACTATTATAGCAAGTCCTAATACCAATCCGGCTATAACATAAAATTCCATATATTTTGCAAAAGATAGCATTGCTTGATAGAAAAGTACAGTTTCAAATCCTTCTCTATATACAGTGAAGAAAGAGAGCATTACAAAAACCAATACACTTCCAGTGGTAGTCGCTTTCCACACCTTTGCTTTGACGAATTCAATCCATTTCTTTGTCTCAACCTTATTCAAAACCCAAAAACTGACCCAAAACAAGACTGCTACTGCAGAAATACCTGCAATGGCTTCAATCAATTCTCTATTAACTCCAGATATCTCAATGATATATTGAGCAATAAACCAAGTAACAGCTGTTGCTGAGACCGCTATAGCGATACCATAAAATACATGTTTTTTGAATCGTTCATTTCTTAATGCCTCAAGGTATGTAAGAATCGCACCTATAATCAGAGCTGATTCCAAACCTTCTCTAAATATTATAGAAAAAGACGTCGAAAATGCTATTGTAGGAGCTATCACTCCAGTACCGGATACAAGTCTTTCTGATTCATCTAGGCCTTGCCTGATTTCAAAGGCCTTATCTTGTACTTTTTCATAGCTTGATTTTGCTTGAATAAGGTTTCGTAGCTCAGCAAATTTTATTTCCATATCAAGTGTAAAATCGGGGTTTATAGGCCGTAGCGGAACTTCGATATTTTCATAGCTGTCCAAATAAGCAGAACGTGAAGTTGATATTGCTTCATCATAACTCCCTTTACTATATTGCTTCAGCATATCTTCTAGGCTTAATCTGATATGATCAATGTTATTTCTAACCGAAACCTTTGAAGCATCTGAAGCCTGTCCTATATTTCGTCTTTCTCCTGTGTAAATCCCAAAACCTTTGCTTAGTGTCTGTATATCTGCAAACGGTTTTCCATTTATTCCAGCTATTGCTGATGATGTAGTTAGCGGATTAGTAGCAGTTGTTATCATTCTATTGCCATTTGTAGTAATAGAAGATAACAAGGTGTTATTTTGGTTCATTGTTGATTCTGTATACGAAAGGTCGTTCTTCAAGATAGCTTGAGCCTTATCTAGCTTCAATATTATAACGTCGTTAACATATGATGCTATTTTATTATAGGGCATTTTCTCCTTTATCATCTGCCTCAGTTGTTCTCTCATTCCTAATTCTATATCTGATTTGAGTTTAGAATCATGTTTTTCAATTGGAGGTTCTAGATATTCAAAATTATCCAAGTATGCACTTACAGCTGCCCGATCGGCACTGATATAATCACCTTTGTTAAGGTTTATGACAAGGTCTTGAAGCAATTTTCGCATAGTTGAAAAATATTGTGGGTATTGATTAACAGGGCCAGAAGAGATGTTATTAGTAGTAGCATTACTTAGTCCAGGATTAGGAAATGGGATCAGCACACTTTGTCCCTGGATATTTTTTTCTATTGAATAGATAAGTCTTGAAACCAATTGACTGTTAGATTGGTTTCTGACTAAGTAGTCTAATTGATTGAAAGATAGATCGATTTCAGAATTTTTGTTATTATTATCTATAGATGTAGATATTTGATGATATATTGACCTTGATGTATTGACTAAGCCTGCTGCATTTTCGTAATCTACTTGGGTTAATTCGCGGTTATTTATACCCTTATTATTTTGTCCTCCACTATCATGATAGTTTTTATTGGATATGCCTGCTTTTGACAATTGATACGATTTTTCAGCATCGCCCAGCAGGAACATCGCAGTCTGTAACATTATCGGTGTTCTATCTGACTTAACTACCTGCTCTATTATCTTGTCAGAGATAGAATTCAATAAATTTTTATCTTTTACAATGGTGTTCCTTACAATATCTGACGGACTTGTCGACTTGATCATAAGTGGAAGATCTGTCAGAGCAGATTCTAATCTTGTAGCAGAAAGACCCTTATCATCCACATGCTCAACTAGATTTTTAATAGAAGGAAAAATGATAGAATGAGGAATATATGCATGAGCAAACGCCATATAGTTATCACCTCTTTCCAAGGCCTTTTGGGCTAAGCTTAGTTGTGTTTGTATTCTTTGTAAGTTAAAAAAAACAATAAATGCATTAGTATTGTTAAGTTTTGTAGCATTGGTAGGAGGCGTTGCTGGTAAAATTAAATTTGCAGATGCTGTTGTATTATTTATTTGTGCGTTAACCAAATAGTTTGACGAAAAAATGGAAAAAATAAGTAGATGTATTATAACAAATGAAGTCATAGTAACAGTGGCTTTAGTTATCAAGGATACTAGTCTCAGATTCTGCAAATCGATCACTCTTTTTATCATAGCCCTCCTCCTCATTTTGTCGCCTCTATTGTCTACTCTTACGATAGATCGTTAGGATCCCCTAATTAAACTCTAAGTATTTAAATCCTTATGGGATTCTCAAATCTGAGAACAAATAGCAACATTGAAGAGGTTTTGCATCCTATGCTAAATGTTAGGAGTTACCCATCATTGAGTGAATATATTGCTATTGCTAATAATGTCTTCAAGAACTTCTGATTACCAAAAGAGTATTCTGTATACTTTTGAAAAACTCTAATGAAAGAGGGTTTAAAGAAAAATAGTTAAATATTAGGCTTGCCTAATTAGGCAAGGCTAACTGATGCAAACTGTTGATAGATATAATTTCACATATCAGAGTATTAGCCTTTCTATGCTACCGGAGCTTCTTGACGACCAAGGGTGTAAAATAATAATATCTATTACAGATATCTCAAAGACAGTATCACAGATATGCCACGACAATAACCTTCCTCAAAGCTCTACATACAAAAAAATCAAAAAATTACTGAACGCAGGTTTAATAACAATAGAAAAAATCAGTATTGACAATAAAGGAAAGAGAGTGATCCTGTATAGAAGTAGAGTAAAATCACTAGAGGTTAATCTCCAGATGGGTAGCGTATTTATGAAGCTCAACACAAATTACAAGCAACACCAGTAGGAATGCCATCAATTCTGAGACAGACATGAGAATCTATAAACTGCACTTTTAATCGACATCTATTGCGATGATAAGATAACTATTTTTTATATGTAGCTATTCTCTATCAACACCCACAACAATTTGGTACTATTGCACAATCGTTGTTTACTGCAGGTATGTTGAAAATAGAACAGAAGTAAAAATTAGTAATATGGGCTCTCTAGATTCTAAAATGTTACTTCATCTTCAATAAGTGGAATATGACTAAAGTTAATGGTTCTATGGAGTTTACCGCCTTCTTTTTCAGCCTGCTGCTCCACTTGTTCAGCTAACATTCTTGCAAGCCCATACCCTGTGAAAATCATCACTTACTACCCGTTGTGCGCTAGGATTCTTTTTAAATACATTAGGGAGAGCTAGGTCTGCTTTAGCCCAGATAGCTTCCTGGAGGATTTGAATTAATCGCAACCGAAAGTCTTTAACGTGTGTTTCTGCAGTATTATATGGTCCTATTAGCAGAATAGACTTTATTAAAGCATTAAATATAAATCCGTAGTCAAACTTGGTAGTATCACGTCTTACTCCTAATAACTCTTTGATATCGTCATCAAAGACTTCCCTGAGCTCTGGATACCTAGACACATAGTAAAAGAAGAATACCAAGTTTGCCATTGCTGGAAAGATACGCTTGCGAAGAAGGAGAACCTTCTCTTTGTCAAGGTATCTCTTATGCTTTGTATCTGCAGTCATCTCCAGTTCATTCATATCCTTCTTGTACCGTAACATTTCTTGCATTACTCTACGTACATCCGCATGACAGCCATAACTTTTAGTATATAACTTGCGGTCTTTATGCTTATTATGTGTAACATTCAATACCAAATGTTACAGTATCTCTAGTGAATATAGTTTACCATGTACAAAAGGAGTACAAAGATAATTCGGGTCTCTTGTGAGACCTACAAAAACTTAGAGAAGCTTGGGACGTTAGCAGATAGTTTTGATTCTGTCATCCAACGGCTCTTGACTTCTGAGAATCATTTGTAGACACGAGTGCCATTCGTTGAGCAGGAGTCAAAACATAGAGCACAAGGAATTTACCAGACATGAGAATTGGACAGGGTTCGAAGAATAACATGGCTCAGTATTTTAGGCATCAATTTGGAATGATGACAGTCCCGATGACAATTACACTTGTATGTTCATCATTATTGGCAGCTAAATGGAGGGATAATAGTCTGCCATGAGCAGGACATTAGGAGAAAGAAGGCAAAGAATAGCGGAAATTGTTCTGAAAGAAAACAGACCATTCTGCATCGCCGACCTTGAAGAATTTGAAACAGGTGGCAAAAAGTACCAAATAGCCTATGGGACTGTCAAAAATATTGTCTCACTGCTTAAGAAAATAGGCTTTGTAGAACCTGCATTTAGTTCAAGGCCAGCATTCTATACTATGCGGGGTAAAAAATTCGACAAAAAAATGACACATAACCATACGGGAGTCATCAACAGCATTATCCCTGAATCTTTGCTAAAAGAGACTCCTATTTACAAATGGCTTAAAAATTGTCCTACCAAAAAGCAGCCGCTCCATAATATTAGGCTAACCTTTAATGCACCCGGCATATGGAATGTATTTTTTAATAGTTACGCTCACAACATTAACGGTGCAAAACTGAACGAACTGTTTTGTAGAATCTGAATCGATAACAAATGACGATTTAATCGTAAACCATACGTGTTTCTAATTTGTGATGATTATGACCATCAGATATCCAAGATGGATACATATATTCGAGATCGGGCCGATCCCACATTGATTATCATAGAAAAAAAGTAGCATATAATAAAAAAAGATTTCGTACATTACAAGTCATCATTATTTTAGCAAGCTCAATAGTGCAATTAGTTAATGTCATAGATTTTTTACCGGTATCTACTCGTATAATATCAGCTAGTCTTGGCTCATTAATAACTATAGCTACATCGCTAATGAATCCAAGAAAACCAACCAAATAAGTTCAAGCATACTATTGCTATATGCTACATCAACTACGTTGAAATTCAGATAATAATAAAAACACTAATATAGAAACATTGATCCTCAAAATGCTGCAAGACTTTATTGTAGACAAGTTCTAATCAGTATTTGGTCTTCTGATATAATATCGCTAGTAGCCATTTTTTCCTAGCTTGTGCCACTCCTGCTTGTATTGTGAATATATCAATCATAATCCACTCTGCACAAATACAGTCGTGTTTTTGGTTCATCGCCAGCCAAGGGCCAGGTTCTTTTGATTCTTTATCGTCTTCATTGGTATTGTCAGATGACTTTAGCTTCTCTTTGGAAATGCCTAGTGGTATTCTGTCACAGAAACCTTTTTACCATTTATTTTCTGTGCTTTTTGCGATTATGGTCTTCAAGTTCATCCAAGGAATTAAAGGTGCTGCCGCATTTTTCACATCGATACTGATTACCCATTGTTGAAGAAGGAGACGACATATTTACGTCTATTATTGTTGATACCGCCGCATAGATTTAAAGACTAACGTTCTTCATAACCAGCTTCTTCTCCTTTTATGATCACTGTTCGGCTGTGAGTTCTGGTTCATAAAAGTAGCTAGATCTAAAAGATAATGCCTAAGTGTCAACGACTGAACCCAGCAGCTATTTCTCTGCGGTAAACCAATGATGTGATTAAAGCAGCAATCTCCCTTAGTTATAATATCCTCGTGCTTATGTTCTTGAATATCCCAGATCCAAAATGATTTATTATGCAGTATTTCAGTTAGTCTGGATTGCTGCTGTGTTGTTTCTAAACTAACTCTTTTCTTTAGGTCTTTGAATGTCACTATCTTATGTAGTAGTGATGTAAGCTTTAGCCTTTCCTTCAAATAGAAGGACTTCATATGAATAAATATCTATTATGAAAGCTACCATGATGCGATTCAGTCAACTTCAAGTCCCCCTATATCTCTCTCTTTTATAGAAGTTTCTATTTTTATTATTGTTGACTTGCTATTATTATTACTGCCGCCAACATGGTCTCACTTGGAAGTCCATATTTTCTGAGCGTTTTTGCCTATCTTGTAGTAACAACTAGATATAGAAGAACATGATGACTTACTATGTTTGGTAACTAATCTCGAAGACCTTCTCTCTTTTTTCAATAGTTTTGGATATTTTGGTATTTTGCTGATTAGTTTTGTAGGAAGTATTATCATCTTTATTCCAATCCCTTATTTTCCAGTTTTAGTTGCAGCAGCGTTTGATAAGCATTTAGATCCTCATATAATTTCTCTTTCTAGTGCAATTGGATCTGTCGCAGGGAAGATGATAATTTTTTATGCTAGTTACTATGGTCGCAAAATACTAAACACGAGTACCAAAAAGAGGATGTTTCCACTTCACAGACTTTTGAGCAAATATGGTTGGCTTGGAGCGTTTATAGCTGCAGCCACTCCAGTTCCTGATGATGTAGTCTATATTACGCTTGGTCTTGCAAAATATAGCCCGTTTAGATTTGCAACTGCTGTTTTTGCAGGCAAAATGGTATTAAAGGAAATCACAGTATGGAGTGCACTACTTATAGGAAGACCATTTATAGAATACTTTATATCAAATTATTCTAATCCTGTTTATTTTGTTGCCTTGATTGGTTCTACTGCAGTGATTCTTGCCATAATATTGTATCTTTCTTTAAAGCTGGACTGGGCCAAAATTATCGGAAAATGGTTTCCATGGACTCTTAGTGATGAAAGAGGTAGTAGTAAAGAAAGCAAACCAAGCGGCTAGCTTTTTGCTCCGTACATTTAGTACGTTTATATTACCATCGCCCTCTTGTTTTATTGTTTTTCAACTCCTGTTAATGATTGCATTAATAGTAATGATATGATAATATTGAGCCATACAAAGCATTACTAAACCTATCTTTATGCATGCTGGTCCTCCGCTTAGTTCTATCCTTTGTCATCTAACAAAAAGACAGTGCTTGACTAAAACAATCTTGCTTCAAGAAATGTTGGAAAATAGTAATAAAGTACAATAGTCACGAGAGCAAGTAGCAATATAGAGATATGCTACTTCCGTAGCGTTATCAAATAGTAGCAGTTGGAGCAAGACGCATAGATAGATTACAAGAGCAAGAAATGCAAATTGTCAAAAACGGTGATGAAGGGAGAGGAGGAGACGAAGAAATATTTATACAAAAAAACTAAATTGTTTTTTTAGAACCAAGGATTCAAATAAAAACGTCTTTTCTGACACATGTGGTACACATCATACAAAAATGGCATTTTGCAGCTATTTTTTTCCGCATTTATAGATCATACCACATTTTGTAAATTGATGATAGCAAAATAATTGTTGTTGTTCTTCTTCTTGTTGCGGCAGGCTACTACTAATAATAGCAGAGCTCAATGATTATTAATATCTTGACAGTATTTTAAGGACTGTGTGAAAGTCTTTTAGGAAAATAGTAAAATATTAGTTCTATATGATACTACATCTTCATTCTATTAGTATTTTATATTATTAGTTAAGGAATATTGGTAGACTCGTTAAATCCTATAATAGAAATTACTTCATACTAATGATATAGCGTAGAGGTGTTTTTTTGTAAGCTCATCATGACTGAGACAGAAACTGTTGCTTTATTAAATCTCCAAACTCTGCATCTGACATTCTTTTTGCTTGTAATAGAGTAGTAGCGTCATTACCTACAGCGTATCTCAGTTGTGGACTTTCAGACGTTACTGCTTGTAGTACAATCTTCGCCACTTCTTCTGGCGGGGAAGATGCTGATGCATTTTCCATCATTGATTTAAAGTTGTTGTCTAACTTCTTCATCAGTGAAAAATATGGAGATTTTGGGTCCAAAGCCTTTTTTGCAATAATGCTTGAGTTGATAATGTTAGTTCTGATAACACCTGGTTCAATTATAACTACTCTAATTCCAAATGGCTCCAGTTCATATGAAATTGATTCACTTAAACCTTCTAATGCAAACTTTGTACTATGATATGCAGACAGACCAGGAATGCCTATCTGCCCTCCAACTGAACTTACATTTACTATTATACCGGTGTTCTGTTTTCTCATGACAGGAAGAACTTGCTGAGTGACCCGTACTACTCCAAAAAAATTTGTTTCAAATTGTACTTTTATCTCTTCTATTGATAAATCCTCAAGAGATCCAAAGAGCCCATAACCCGCGTTGTTTACAAGTACATCAATTTTCTGGTTTTCTGCTACTATCTTGTCAATTGCTTCTATGACAGATCTATCGTCATTAACATCAAGCTGAACAACTTGCAACGGCAGTTTTTCTTTATTGGTTATTTCTGTTATGTTTTTGGATTTTCCAAGATTACGCATAGAAGCATACGTATGAAATCCACTCCTTGCCAATAAGAGGGCTGTTTCAAACCCTATGCCGCTTGAGCTACCTGTTACTACTGCAACTTTTTGTGATTTCATATATATACTAACTATAAAAAGGCAACTATATAAATTGGCAAGTGACTACATGGTAAGTGGCTCAAGGAATGTAAGTCATAGAATAACGGAATATTCCACTTTTAGCTAGACCTGATCTAGCTATTGACATACAGCACTTCTTTATCGCTGCTGCTGTCATCATCTATTCTTTTCCTTCTACGTAACTTCCTTACTTCTTCTAGTATTTCTCTTAACTTCTCTTCTGAAAGCTTTGATATTC
The DNA here is from genome assembly GCA_045808425.1 of Nitrososphaeraceae archaeon. Taxonomy (GTDB): domain Archaea; phylum Thermoproteota; class Nitrososphaeria; order Nitrososphaerales; family Nitrososphaeraceae; genus JAFAQB01. The sequence goes on from JBJMFM010000281.1 coordinate 9,574, forward strand.
TTTGATCGCATTCTATACCCTTTGCATGAAGGACCTGTTCAGTCAAATCAATAATCTCATCTTTATGTTGGCTTTCTTCTGTTGTTAGCATATTATTGCTCATAAATCGCATGAATGCAAAGTCACTCAATATTATTTCTCGTACAATACAAATAGTTATTCCTTTTGCTTTCTCCTGGTAAAAACTTTGCATTCTTTGATGTTATTATCTGATATATTTTATCGTTCAAATAGGTGCTAGAAAAGAGTATCCAGAGCCAACATAAATCCAAACTACCACATATATCACAATTAAAGAATATGCTGATATATAGATCTATTATAAATCATAATAAGACCGCAAATCATACTCTCATTTAAATGAGTTACCTCTTCAAGGAAGAAGATAGTCATCCTAGACATAAAGAATCAAGAGAAGTAGAGAATGTTCTTGTATTGCAAGGAGGAGGCTCGTTAGGAGCTTTTGCATGTGGAGTATTCAAAGCATTAGTAAAAAAGAATGTAAGAATAGACATAGTTGCAGGTACATCTATTGGAGCTGTAAATGCCGCTATAATTGTCGGAAGCAAAAATGACCATCCTGAAAAAGATCTTGAAGATTTTTGGATAGAACTTGCAGAAAGCAGTCCTAATATTATCCCAGATACTTTTGTCTTTGATTATGATAATAAAGCTAAGAAATACATCTCCAAGAAAATATCCGCTGCTTCGGCAAATGCTGCAATATTTGGTGTTCCCAAAATGTTTACTCCTGTATGGTCGCGTTGGTTTCCTTGGAGCCATAATAAAGATGATAACAATAAGATTTATGATCACAATAAAAGAGACCAACTAGAACACTACTATGACTTTCTTAACCCAAGAAACTGGACTTATTTCTATGATCATTCACCACTTGCAAAAACACTTGATAAATACATAGATTATAGAAGGCTTAACCTTGCTGCAACAAAAGAAGAATTACCAGAAGTACTTCGACTTATAATAACTGCTGTAGATGTGATGACAGCCAGACCACTCATATTTGACAATACAAAAATGGAAATAAAAGCAAAACATATCTTAGCAAGCTCTGGTTATCCAATATATGGATTTCCGTGGATTGAACTTGAAGATAATGTGTATGCGTGGGACGGCAGTCTTCTTAGCAATACTCCTGTAAGAGAAGTCATTTATGCATCTCCAAGAAACGATAAAAATATCTTTATTGTAGAAAACTATCCCAGAAAAATACAAAGACTTCCTTCCAATATGGCAGAAGTTGAAAGTAGAGCTAAAGATATTATTTTTAGCGATAAGAATATGGATAATATAAAAATGTCAAGGCTTATTACAAGACATATCCAGCTCATAGAAAGCTTATATGACATTGTGCAAAAGAAAGTTGATCCGTCTGATATTGATCCTCATCAGTTGGAAAAGATAAAGTCGGAATATAATACTCTAATTAACAATTATGGTGCACAAATAAAATCTGTTACAAGAATAGTTAGAAGTGAATCAGAATCACCAAGTATATTGCAAAATGCAGACTTTTCTTCTAAAACGATCAAGGAACTAATAACCCAAGGCGAAACCAAGACTATGGAAAAGTTATCACATTGCCAAAGTCTTAATTATGACTTTAATATAAAATAGTGACTTTTACGCCGCCAGAGAAAAATTATGAAAGAAGGATAATTAAGTCTAATATGTTGATTGTATGTGGATGAGGTGTATCCCATGGGCATCTGCATCAAGGAATGATAGATTAACTCCTTGTGGCATCACAACATTAGTTGGAAGATAATCTGGGTTATGATCGGAAACCTTTTTGTGAGAACTAGTAGAGGTATTCTCATGTGCTTCATTCAGTTGTCATAATAGCATTAGCGTAGCGTATAACTTGTGGTTAATAAAGTTGCATTAACAGTGTTAATCATTACCTAAATAAAAGACAAGATAAAAGAAATAACGGAAGTATTGAATCCAAATGCTACATAATAATGATTACAATGAAAAACCAGAACCCACTTCTTCTACTCCCCGATACAGAATACTGACTCTAATTGAGAGCTTTATAGAACAAATATTTCATATCAGAAAAACACTCTTAGGAGTTAGTATTTCTGCTATTATCATGGCTCCTATCGCAATAGGGCTTTCAGTATTTTTATTACGGCATCCA
>JBJMFM010000282.1:0-17395 GCA_045808425.1 Nitrososphaeraceae archaeon
ATAACCCATAACGTCAACATAGCCTTTTGGACCGCAAAAATCAACTTGCATATCAATACTCAAAAATGCTGTCCTAGCTGAGTCAAACTCAACAAAAGCCATGTCACCAAAGCGTGGACAATCCTCTACTTCAACTTTGAACAGTTTACCCTTAGGAGGACCATATAGCCAGGATGGAAATTCAAAAGTATGTGTATTTTTGAATCGTTCATAATCTTTTTCAACTCTATCTAGAACTTCATCTCTTGCTGCAGAAACAAAGTCTTTATTTTGTACTGGAGACTGAGTAAGGTTTTTCTTGCGGTTCATTTCTTTACGACGATCCTCCTCCTCTTCTCATATTTGACGATGATGATGAATTGAACCAATATGGTGCTAAAAACTCGACAATTTTATCTAAATTATGAAATATACTGGCAACGTATTTGTTGTTCTTGTTATTACTTTTATTGATATCGCTTATACGAGTGCTGGTGGACTCATCTGCTGGTTTTTTTCGAGAATTGGGTTGATCTTCAACCTCTGAAGTACTACCAGTAATACTATCAATACTCACTCCAATGCCTTTATCAGTAAGTCTTCCACCTTTCGTGTATCCCATATACTTTGCCACTGCAGGATAGACTCCTATGCCGCCTATTAGCCCACCAATAACTGCTGGAAGATCTGGAACGGCTACTGCAATTATTACAGCTATTGCTATACCTACCAAAAGCCCAATAATTGCAGGAATATTGAGTTTTCTATCTGCTGCAGTTAGGATTTCATCAGGAGTGCTTTTTCTTGCCACAACCCAAAAGTGACCTATTAATACTCCGCCGACAAGAGATACTACAGTTCCAAGCAATAGAAGCCATGGAACTATACTAGTAAGCAGGTTTGCAGCTGCTACACCAGCCCCTACAAGCACTACAATTGATGCAATCTTCTTCCATGAAGGATTGAACCTTCCACTTGTGATATTGTAAGACACATTCTTAAACCCCTGGGTAGCGTTATACATACATCCATCACAAGTTGAGCCATTGCTTGCCCATTGTATTATCATAATAGGTATTCCAAGTCCTATTGCACCAAGCCCAAAGAAGAAGTCCAATTTTCCAGCTACTGCAGTAAATATTCCACCTACCATAAGCATGAGCAAATTACAGATTGGAAAAGCAACTGCGGTTACTCCCCAGGCTTGTTTTGTATTCCTTGTCCACCTGGTGAAGTCGCCAGTCATAGTGCTACTTACAATAAATGTCCCAATTGATGCGGTAAAGCCAAGCGCAAATGTCCAAGGATGGCCTACTATATGTGATGACAAAGGATTTCCACCTGTACCTGAGGCCACTACAGTCAAAATCGAGTATATCATCCATATGGCTAGAGCAGTTACCGCAACAACAGCAAACCTACCCATCCATGCCATTGCTCGGATTCCATAGACTGCGAAAATTCCAAAGGTAGCAGTCCAAATGGCACCCCAGAAAGCAGTAGTGCCAAAAATACCTGGAAGAATGCCACTTCCTGTTCCAGCATTAAAAGACTTGCCGCCATAAAGACCTACCATCAAGTCACCAGCTAACCATCCTTGGAATGCAAACCAGCCAGTAACCAAACTTGCAATTAAAAGTACGGGAATAGCATAACCAAACTTCCCAAACGCTGCTTTACACATCAAGGAAAAATTTAGTCCTAATTCAGCTCCTTTATGAGCTATTAAACCTGAATATACGAATAGAAATATTTGTCCTGTTATAATAGCAACGTATCCTAATGGTGCGCCTAGGCCACCCATTATTTGGCTTCCTATAAAGATGCAAATGTAGGCATAGGCGAATCCAGCCCATACAAGAGCAGGTTTCATGAAACCTAGTCGTGCTTGTTTTGGAACTGGTCTCTCTGCATACTCCTCTTGCTCTGTCATGAAAAAAATTAGGTAATGGTTAGATTTAAGGATATAAGTTGAGATTTTATTTTAAATTTATAATTATTTATTTATACAAATTTGCATAAATGCAAATTTTTGCATTTTATGTCATGTAAGATGTATTAAGAGCAGAGTCTATATCCTTGCCAGTATAGCATTTTAGTCTGAATAATTATTATCATCGATAACAACATCATTTACAAATATAATGTCTAAATGATCCTTATTTATCTGATCAGTAGCCAACAGGCTATCGTCATTATTGTTATTTTGCAGATACTTAGTTTCAGTATTTCTATGAGATTTTGTTATAAAGTTGTATCTTACTTCTGCTGTGTTTTTCTATTGCTTGCCTGTCTCTGTCTAATTTTAGATCTTTCCTTTATAGTATACATAGCTAAAATAATCAAAATTGACATTGCAACAAATAACAATATCCAGACCTCCTTATCAGCGAAAATATTAACTAATTTGACAAGAACTGCCAACGTTAGTGTTATATTAGCTATTAAGACTTGCATATTTCACGTTTGTTTACTTACTTATTCCTATTCCTTTTTCTCTTTGCGCTTTTGTTGTTAGTCTTATGATTTGGTGCATTCTCCTTTAGAGCTTTTTTGACCATGGGGACAAGTTCATTTACAACCATCCGAAAGAGGTTCTCCCCTAACTCAGCTGTCGCTTTAGTTGCGCCTCTACCAACTACACCAGACTCAGTATATTGGTCCATTTTGTATTCAAAGAAGGTTTCATAGTCATTTTCATCCACTGCTTCTTTCATATCTACTAAATCTGGCCTTGCAGCTAATACACATGCGGTTTCTGCAATATTTGCATGTATGTAGGAAGGAAATACAGGACAATCTTCGACAAGTTTAGACATCGTTTGAGGGGTTGTTTCCCACCAATTCAGTACTCTTACCTGAAGATCTGAAAAATCATAGCGTAGGTTTTCTCTAGCTGAATATATCGGTCCCCAGTTCCACATATGACCATTTAAAATCAAAATCTTTCGAATTCCACTTTTATGAAGCCATTCCGAGATCTCGCAGATTATTCTTGTCATAGTTTCAGGTCTCAGAGATAATGTCCCAGGAAAACCGCCATGACTTTGTGAACAACCATATATCAGAGGAGGAACAACTGGAACGCCAGTTTCTGCAGAAACCCTCTTTGCTACTTCATAACAATCAATTGCATCCACAGATAATGGCAAATGTGGTCCATGTTGTTCGCATGCAGCGGTTGGTATAATTGCCATCTTCGTAGTCTTTGTAAGTTTATCTACATCCTTCCAACTTAGCTCTTCCCATAAGATCGGTTTGCCTACACCTGGAATCATTCGACATTCATTTCCTAAAGCATATGTCCGGCTCAGGTTTTTAAGTCTAGCCTATATAAAATAAACAAAATTGCATATATCATAAAATAGAAATATTATATCTCATAAATTCTACCAGGATCAGGGAGTTATCTGAGATTATAATTATAATCTGAATAAATACATTACTTCTATTGACAATCTATAATTTGGTGATGGAACATTTAAAAGGGATTTTACATACGTCTCTTTACAATGGAAAAGATGTATTTATGGTTAACATCGATTGCTATAGTGCTAGTTTTTACCTTTATTCACATTTATAATCTCAAACAGATACTGGCGCAAACCAGTGTTCCACCAACAAAAATGAATCTTACTAATGCCACATCCATGAACAGTACAAAAGCAACTGGAAATCTAACAAATTCTGTAATGAATACCACTGTTTCCACTACCAATGCAACTATGAACAAATAATGTGGCAATAGAGTTGGAAGTCAAATGATCAAAAAATCACATAGGGAATATTTATGCCCATTTGTTTATTCTTAGCGGTTGAAGTCTATTTTTGGCATACTTAGCATCTAAAGCCGTCATATAATAATGGGAATAAAAAATGTCGAGTCCAGAAACAGCAGATTGGAATAACTTGATTCAGAAGAACGTAAAGACCAAAGATATTGGAAATATTATAATGGTAGACGAAGAATTCATAACTATACTTGAAGGCACACAGCAGAATATGTAGTACCCAAAAAATATATCAAAGAATTTAAAGAAACTGAACCAAATGTTGCTGCAACATTCGGTAGTTATCAGGTCAGCCCATTGTGGTGGGCTTTATCGTTAGGTGCCAATTTAGGGGGTAATGGCACTTTGGTTGGCTCAAGTGCTGGGGTAATAGCTGCAGGACGCAGAAAAATACCATTCTAAAATTAGCTTTAACGATTTCTTTAGAGTTGGATTTCCATTTATGATTATGACTGTTGCAACAGGAATTGTAATCTTGGTGCTGGATATATTGCTGAGGATAAAATGATGATGATATTATTATTATCATTAACTACACATCATATAGATTATGTCAATATCTTTTAGAGTAAAAAGTCAATGAAAGAAAAAACCTCAAATTGTTTTCATTGTCTGTTAAGAATCTTTGTTCCAATTTCTAACTTTAAGCCTTTGAACAATCCATTTTTTTTCATACTAATGAGGATAGGTTGATCCTTTAATTTTATCAAAAGGCCTTTCTCAATCCAAATAGGTATGCCATAACTTTTATCACACATAGTAAAATATTCATTAGGTCTATTAGTTTTAACTTTCACTTTTGGAATGAAAATGAATGCACTATTGTAACCATAGGCTAGATTAAGAATGCCGCGGTATATCACTATATGTGGATTATTCAATTTTCTTTCAAGATGAAGAAAATGCAAAACTTCTCGGGAAATTACTATGTTCCCCAATCATTCACACTGGTATAATCTTAACCTTAAGTTTTATTTAGGTTATACAATTTTATAATTATACTAAGGGTGAATATCCATCAGTATTATGATATAACTATAGGCGTAAATTCATGGTAAATCTAAAGAGAAGATAATGCAAGTTCTGATCGAGTTTCATCGCCATGCAAAGAGTGTACGTTTTCCATTAACAAATATGGATATGTCCTTTGCTATCACGATGAATTGCATTGCTTGGAAAGTATTTTTTAACATTTACCATTAAAAATATTCCTTTTATATTTCAATATATAATCATGCATGCAAATGGACAAAAAAGCATTGGTTTCGGCTAGATATACAGTAACAAAACTATACTTCGACATATGGTCTATATTTTACGTAAGGATATGATCAGAAGAGATAATGTCTGCTTGTCGATGATTTAAGAGGTTTTAGTTTATTGCTTCGTAATTACACAATAACCAATTGTGTTCAATATATCAGAAACAAGGTAACTATGTCGAAATCACATAAAGCTTTGTTTTTTGTACTCTTCTTTGTATCATTCGATATATGTTGTTGTGCATTATTACTCATTTCATAATGACTTTTTTTATTCGTCTGAAGACTGAAAGTCTTTTAAAAGCACTCTTGCTCTGCAAAAAATAGAATTGCTGTTTCATCAATATAACTAGTATCCTACTTGCTTTACTTAAAGCTTATTATGGATTTGCTTAACACTTGAAAGCACACAGCAGATATTAGCTAACATATATAAGGTATATGTAATCTAATACAAAGTGAACTTGCAAAATGTAATCTATTATATCTGGAGATGCTTCAACACATGTATGCCATCCTAAAATGGTGAAATACCTTCATCTTCTTTACGAACTTCATCGAGATACTTTGAATGCATAGACCCATCATCATATACTTGAGCCACCTTCAAATACGTTACATCTGGATCATCTGGAACCTGGTGTGCCGTAGTAGTAGCCATAACATCTACGTTAACCGGTGAAATGCTCGGAAGTAATTGTTGAATGCTCTTTGGTATATCGTCTCTATTTTCATCTGCATTGTAGTAAATATTGAGTGCAAAAAATCTTGAACTGATATTTCCAAGCTCGATTATCGTTGGCTTTGAATTTTCTTTGGCCTTTTCCTGCGCATATATTACAGACATTATTTTGCTATAGTTTAATTCTATATTTTCCGCCAGTTTTTGTTTATCTGCTGGTGTGAACGGGTTTTTCAATTTTTGAGCGGTTTCAAGAAAAGCCTGCTCAAATCTAACTAACATGTAATTACATAAAGAATCTTTATAATATAGGCATTATCAATGAATGTACTTTAATAACGCCTACCTTTTTTTATTTTTTTCTGCCAGATTGAAACTAACGACAACAGCTAGTAGAACATCCGCTGTTCGATTCCTACAGATTAGTACAATAAAAGGCGTTATTGTTGTGTAATCGCTACTGTAACCATAACTAATGTAGTGATTAAAGACATTTTTGGTTCCATTTTCATGCAAGAATGTCTAATTATATTAGTTAACAAGTAATGTGATGCAACAGTTTAAAAGTAATTCTTAATATCCAGAACAAAAGCTTAGTCAATTAGGTACATACACATAATGCATCTTTTTTAAATAATGAAAATACATGAAATATCTTAAAATAGATTTAGACTTAGATTTATAAAAACCATATAATTGGCTTTTTAGTTGTATTGAAAATCGACCTCTTTCATTAAGAATTGCTACGCTACGGAAGGCGGATAATTTGCTAGAGGAGTTGAAAATACTACTTCTCCCGACAACAAGAAGAGAAGAATTTTATATATAGTTGTAGTCAGAGTTGTTGCTGTCTTTATCGTCGTTCTTTTTGTCGTATTCATTTTACAATAAGAATATAATGGAAACTAACTATTGCTTAAGCTAGTTGAAGGATTTTTATCTTGGTATTTTGTTAGCTAACTTACCAACAAGGAATGTATAGGAATAATGTTTTGAATATTTTTCATATGCATTCTCACATACGAAATTAATGAATTAAATTAATATCACGAGCTTATCATAACAAGTCAGGATAAAATTGAATAAGGTGGAAATTAATGATCGGACGAATACACCATCTTATTGCTGTCCTAACTGTAACTCCGCCAACAATTTAAAAATTGTAAGACATATGGTAGATACCCTACACTCTATTCAGTTATGGACATGTAATAGTTGTAATTTTAACTGGAAAGAAATATGGTCATCATATAGTCAATCTATATGGTCTTTGCAATACCGAAGTGACTGTGAGCAGGCACAACAACAATTGCAGACCATATGATAGATAATAGAGATTATGTAAGATAATACTGTATATGAACGGATGATACAATCACAAGACGACGTTTTTTCATCTCATTATACGATTCATAGCCATTCATCTCTGGCATTCTAATATCAATAAGTGCTAAATCGTAAGAATGCTTCTTCTTAAAAGCAGACAATGCCATATGAGGATCATTAAATACATCTACCTCAAAGCCACTATCTTCTAAACCCAGTTTGAAAAGCATTGTAAGGTCGGGTTCATCATCTATAAGGAAGATTCTCTTATTATTCATTATTAATGTTACCCGTGCTTCTTCTTTTCTTCAATGATAGACAGAAATAGAACCTGAGATTTTGCAATACTTTTGATATAAATAATCCAAATCCAATAGTCTTTTCAAAATCATTATCTTGAGAAGTTGTCAATGTATATGAATGGTTAAAAATACGATAATATAAAGAAAAATTTTCATAAACTTATAAACTGTGCTTTCTATCTTTTATATATATCTGAGACCATCAGCAAGTAGCAAAAGGAATCTACACCAGTCATCCAAACTTATACTACGGGTAGAGACAAAACGCAATATTCAGTTGAAGATACTTCTACTATATATCCGATAAAATATGCTCTATTTAATAAGATAAGCAAAATTTAAGATGGTGGGATATAGTTGAGGTAGTTAATACTAAACACAGTTGAGGTAAACTACAATTGATAATGTATTCTATAAATTAAATCCAAAAAATAAAACCTCTCATTTAAACAAAATATATAAGCAATTGATTATACATTTTGGGTTCGTTAGTCAATAATTGGATATTTTTTGTCTATTTCAGCATCATCTTCTTCTTTATTGCTATGTATGGTTTGTATTATTTCAGATGACATTAAAGGTGCTGGTTTAGCATATATCACTGAAGAATCTAGACTTGTCAAGTCAATTCTATAATAGTCAAGTTTATCAGGATCATATCTCTGTACTACTTCGATATTTTCTCCTCTATTTACTCTCTGTTGGATAACATTGCGATGTACATAACTGGATACGTATAGATATCCTCTACGTTTTGCCTCTTTGAGAAATTCTACTCTAAGAACATGTCCACCAGTTTCTCCCCAAAAGCCGGGCTTGATACTAATCCACTCCATATAGGCAGTGTTCTTTTTTCCAAAATTCCCATCATGTGTACCGCGTCTAAGCTGGTAATTCTCTAATGGTCCACCTTTTACATACCCAGCGATTTGTCCAGTTGTATTATCATCTTTAGCCCTCAGAGTAATTAGGATTGTATCTTCGTGATTGAGTGATTTCTTAAAGCTTTGCTCATCCTTAAAGCCTATTGGAAGATGTAATTCCCTGTAAATGTCGACTACGGTTTCTCGTATATTTGTATCAAGAGTCTGCTTATCATTATCTTTGACTTTTATCTCTTCTACTACTGGAATGAGACTTATTTTATTTCTTCTAATTGAATTTCTTATATCGACCTCATTGACCCATGCCTGTTTGAATGCTGCTATATTTTCAAAGAAGTTTTTCTGATATTGGTCGGGTATATTATATAATACATTTTCAAACATTTCTTTTTCCTCCTTTAATATGCTGAAGTACTTGACAGACTCTTCATGTATACGTGATGGATGCCAACCAAGCGCATGAGCATTAGTACGTGCAAGTTCCATAGAATGTTCAAGACTGCCTAAAGAATAACCTGCAATGCGTTCCGAAATAGATAAGAACCAGCCTAAATCGTTATAGTGTTTTCTTTTTGTAGTATCGTTTTCATCTAGACCTGCATACTTGAACAATTCTTGCATTCTCTTTTCGGCATGCTCTGCTATCTTGCCCTTGAAGGGATACGCTGTTCTATGTATTATCGCAATTACTATGTTAATATCAATCCCAACAGCATCAATGAACTTTCCTATCTTACGATCATTTCTTATAAACCACTCAACAGCATCTTCATGTGGTTTGTCAGATCGCTTTAACGGATCATAATCATGGAAAAGAGCGGCTATAAATAGATAATTGATGTCTTCTTGGCTGAATTTATTATTCTCTCCTCTTAGTCCTCGTCCTTCGTGTTCCCTTTTCTGTTGCCCATTGGCTGCAAGTAATGTAAAGTAAGCAGCTTCTAATTCATGATCTATATTATGATAACCATAATAATCTGATCCTAATCCTTTTTTTGAGAACTCCGATACTGCATGTCTTATTATTCTATCCAGCCATTTATCTTGTAAACCCATTGCAGTACCTATCTCAATTATTTTATCTTTGATAACGGCTTCCTTTGCAATGCCTATATTGTAACATATCCACCAAGGAAATAGTTTAAGTCGCTTGTAAAACTGGTACCAAGCTGACAGAGGTTCGGCTAAAGGGTTAGAATAAGAAGATGATGATTGCAAATGACCATTAATATTATTATTGAGATAATTGTTATTATTATCTTGGGGCAAACCTTGTTAGTAGTGACGATACTATTCTATATGAATATTTATTGTCTACCCTACTAACAAATTAAATTATTATAATACTATCTGATTATTGCAAGTATTTGAAATGTACTTGCTATTTTTTACTACTTTTTTTTGGAGATTCTGAGTCTAGGTATAGATGAGGGCGAAAATGTAATAGTACATATGGACATGATAAAATCTCTCCCATTGATATTCTTGGATATAGCATGAGTATAACTGCAAAGCTAACTTCATTAACTAATCCAGGCAAAATTACAATAGGCAAGCGTTTATGATGTATTGCATCCAGAAATAAAGGTTAAATTCACAGAAGTGAAGGACGATATTGTAAATTGGAAATACACTGATAGACATACAGGTAGACTTTACAAACTTTATACATTGAGAGAATAACTTATGTGTTATCTAGTAAACACAATTCATGATTATGAATCTTGTAGATCCTCTAGGTTATTTTGTTTCCTACAATAATAAATCGTTAAATTATACAAATTATGGGTATTATATAGATAATTCCCCTAAATAGGGAAAAATATATTAAGCAGGAGGGGCATCATAGCGTCTAATATAAAAATATACTAAGAAATGCATAACCAAAAAAACAAGAGGAGAAAGAGAGTACTTCTAGTTGACGATGAGCATGACATCTGTATGACTTTCCAAACAGTATTGGAAGACGCTGGCTTTGAATGCAATTATTATACGGACTCAGTCAAAGCTCTGCAAGAATTCAGACCTAATTATTATGATTTAGTCCTACTTGATGTCAAAATGCCTGTACTAAATGGATTTGAGCTTTGTAAAAAAATGCGAGAACTTGATAAAAGCATACAATTAATTTTTACAACAGCTGGAGGAGAATACCGTGAAGAGATTGGAAGACAATCATATCGGGAATCAAATAATAAATTCATATATATTCAAAAGCCAATCGGAAATGAAGAGCTGGCACAAATAGTAAAATTCCATATATCTAATAATTGATGCTACGTCAGTAGGTCAATACTTGCGAGTATTATGATGGAATTGCTAATCTATAGGTTCTTTTTATAGTATAGGTCAAATAAGAGTGCTATTACTTACTATTTCTAACTGGAACTAGCATGATAGCAACTAATGTAGCCATAGGTCACTTATTATTCACATTTAATATATACGGGGGTCACATCAAGGACTATCAACAGCAGCTGCTAACAAACTTGTAATGAGTGTCAAGTATAATTAAGAAGTTTTTTATGAATATATTTATTCTATCTATTCGCTATATTAGAACTTTTTTCAATTGGTAATCTGATAAACTTATCCTGGTCATCCTTCTCCTTGTATAGAGAGTGTGTCAAATCGAACTTTGCTAGGAATTTCTCCAGCTGTTAGGAAGCATATCTTTACCTTATCATCTATCATTCTTATTTCTTCAGATAATACAAATCCATTCATCTGAGGCACACAATACCTAAATTAGTGGATCGTAAAACCCATTTTTAAAATTCTTCAATGCCGAAGTAGGAGTAGGATTGTTAAAGGAATCCACTTGAAAACTATTTTCTTCCTCTAAAGCTAACTTTAATGCTAAATTAACATCATCCTCAGAATTTACTATTAAGATCCTTTTTGTTACTCGTATATGCGTTTGTATATTATTTTTATACTGTTGCATCTGTTGTTGCTTGGTGGTATTATTTTCCATCCCTCTATCCACTTGATGGCATAGAACTGACTGGGTATTTGTCATATGCTAAGCTATATCCATTATTTTTGAATTCAGATTATTTGCAAACTTCTTCATAATGCAATATCTTGATGAAGAAAGAATAAATCAAACTAACACAATTTCCAATTCATCATACGCATCTTTTACGGAGAGCTCAAGTAATGCATCTTCATAAATCAATAGCCAATCTCTTCGACCGACAACTGGAAGTTTTCTAGCAAATATTCTGTTATTTTGTATTAACCTTGTTACTAAATAGGCATATGGTGGAGATTCCCCTTTTGTTTTAAAAAAAGTTTCTTGGAGTTCTATTCCTGGTCTACCCCCTTGTATATTAATAGTAACCTTCTCTCCGTATCTATTTTGTACTTTAGCTGTAACGTAGCGACTACCAATTTCAAATTGTTCAATATTTAGCATAACACGAGATTGTACTGATGAGTTTTTTGCAAGTTGATTATATACTGTCTTTGATGTTTCATCAAAAAATAAGTCATTTTTCAATCAATAATACACCATAAGTAAATCCTATTATGATTTGACTTTATATATGCAAACCTAAAGGGATCCATTTTTGTTTCTCCTTTCTTGCCAACTCTACAATATCGTATATTTAATTTGCCATTTGTCAAAAAAATAATAGTCACGTTCTATGCTCTTTAATTGATCTCGCAATGCTATACTAGCGTTGAAAATTCTCATGTACCTATCACTAACTACTACAAATTACTATGATAACGTCACCTCTCAAATGAAAGTGCCTAAACAGAACCATTGGTTATGACAATATATTTTTTATGCATAATTTTTTATGCTAGTGCATTATTTGTAATATAATATATACCACCAACAGATACTACTTATATCATTTTGAACTAAGTTTGAATTGATTGAGAAGGATTTATTTGACTATAGTGTCCTCATGGTCATCATCATCCATTAGGGCAATTTTGTTGGTGATGCTGGTATTTACATTTGCCTTGCTAACAATGAAGTACCTATATACGAATCAGAATAATTATGATCATCTTGTAAAAGCCTTATCTTCAAAATACCCAGATGTTGGTCTCCCTTCGTCTAGAGGACCAACAATCCTCGATTCTAATCTAAAGGCAGAGGTAGTTTTCAGAGGGTTAAGATATCCCACAAGTATGGCGTTTTTAGGCCATAATGATATACTGGTCGATGAAAAAGATACCGGCACAGTAAGAAGAATTGTAGATGGGACTGAATTACAGGAGCCTTTGATTGCTCTTAACGTTGCTACGAATGCCCATAGAGGTTTATTGGGTATTGCGGTTGCCCCTCTTAGGAGTGTTGGCCCTTTGTTAAACTACGGCAATGTTAGCAGCAATAACAACACTACTGCTTATGTTTTCCTGTACTATACCCAAGCTCAAACAAATAGAGGTGATGATATTACAGAAGGAAAACAACCATTGAGCAATCGCCTATATAGATATGAATTGAACAATAACACCAATAAATTAGTAAACCCAAAATTATTATTAGATCTTCCAGCTACTCCAGGAGCTATAGGTAACGGAGGTAAAGTCGTTATAGGACCTGATAATAACGTATATGTTACCATAGGAGACGTTGGGATTAACGGACATAACACTAACGCACAGAACATACAAAACGGTAGGGAGCCGGATGGAACAAGTGGAATACTCAGAGTTAACCAAGATGGTAAACCAATTACCCCCGCTCTACTGGGAAATAAATTTCCATTAAGCATTTACTTTTCTTATGGAATATGGAATAGCTTTGGGCTCGCTTTTGATCCTATAACGGGAAATCTATGGGACACACAAATTGGTTTGCAGTTTGGTGATGAACTCAATCTAGTTCACCCGGGATTTAATAGTGGATACAAGAAGATCGATGGCGTATGGCTGCGTGGATATGACATAGATCAAACTGAGAAGCAGCGTATAGCCCCTGTTCATCCAAATGATTTAGTCCATTTTGCTGGGAAAGGAAAATATCATCAGCCACAATTTACTTGGTTTAGGAAAGTAGTTCCAACCGGAATCACATTCCTTAATTCTAGCAAGATCGGAAATCTATACAAAAATGATATGTTTGTTGCTGATGCGAAAAATGGAAATATTTATCACTTTAAACTAGATGCACAAAGAACAGGTTTACTTCTCCCTCATGGTCCACTTGCAGATGGCATTGTGAACAGTTCTGATGCTCTTGATCCAATAGTATTTGGAAAAGGCTTTGGTGGTATCACAGATGTCAAAGTGAACCCATATGATGGCTATCTATATGTTCTTACATTTAACGGAATGATATACAGCATAGTTCCGCTTCATAATTATCTCAATGACAATAATAACGCGACTCATGAAGATAGCCTCTTTTTAAATATGGCTCAAAACTAATACCTGTATAGCAACGGTGGGATACTATTTTACTGAACCTGCAAGCCGCACTATTCAAAATGGTTGTCAGTGAGATCATAGTTCTTCGTCTAGATGGCCCCTGTCTTTTTAGGATAATCCGCGTAACTTATCACTCTTACAACAATGTAGTATTCTAATATGTCTTCTTTCTTGGTCAGTATCTTAATCCAATCTTTTTGTTACAGCAATTCCAGCCAATTAATTTTGGATTTAAAACTTTCCTACTGTGTTATTTCATTTAAGAAAATGCGGCTATCTAAAGTAGAAAATATTGACAGATCTATGCTTGCTCCTGGGCCCATTACCTCTCTGAGATTTCTACCCGATTGTTTTTCTTTCCACCACTTGTCTCCAAATCTTTCTTTCATATAGGTATTTAGTTCTGCTGCTCTTACAGCTGCAAGTAGATAGCTTGGTACATACATTATCGATTCAGGAAGAATATGATGTAATAGCCAATATTCTCCGGGCATCTCAAATCCGGTGTATTCTTTTATGAGCCTAGAGTAAAGTTCACATGCCTGATATATTGACAGGCTTTCTTTCCAGTATTCTAGCTTCATTAATGAATTTGCTGCATAAAACGTTACAAAAAACAATTCCATAAATTGATTCCTCGATGTTAATTTGGTAATTGTATTATTGCTGTTATTTTTGTAAGAATCAATTAATGGTCTTATATAATCACTATTTTTTGTCAACATTTCTAAAAAAATGGAAAATATCTCTGCTACACCCATCGGAATTCTATATTTGTCCCAATATTCATTTTTTGCATCTATAGAACTAGCGTGCATGGCATGTCCTGTTTCATGAAAACAAGATTGTAAATCAAAATATGGGCTCTCTTTCTTATAGAGTATTCGTATATCATTAGGTATACTTACGAAGAAGCATATAGGCGATGGATATTTGTTCCTTCTATCTTCTATATCAAAATGGATCTTAGATAAATCAAATTCCATGGCAGTTAGTGTCTTTTGTACTTCAATAATAGGATCAATTGACAAAAAGTTACCATCAATATCAGAATATATTTTGTTTCTGAATAAATAAAAATCATCATAATATTCTGGTTCTTTGCCAAGAATTGTCTTGCCAACATCAGCTAATGCATCTTTAAATGGTTTCTTTGCTCTTTGTCCCATAGACTTTATAAATTCAATTAATTTTTCATATGATATATTTTCTTGTTCCAAGTAAGCAGAAACGGGATCCAATTTAGTATTATTAATCCCCTTAATTTTGGATTTACTAGCATCATATTCTTCGTAGATTTGCCTTATTGACAAGAATCTCTTTTCAATGATCAGTGCTATGTCTTTTGTTTTTACTATAAATTCATCAAATAGCTCCTTACGCTTTGTAGGTTCTTTCTCATGACTATTGAACTGACGCCAAGTGCTCCAGTTGACCGGAGAACTATTAAACTTGTATCTTGATGATGACACTTTTTCGTTTCTCATATTATGCAATTCTAGTTCAAGCTTCTTGGTTTTAGAATATGCAATATCTTCTATTGCTCCAAGAAGAACAGCTCTAGGGTGAGAAAAAAAATCAATAAAGATCTTTGAGTTAATTATTTTCATTTCTGCAAGCTGTTCTACTATTTCTTTTTTATAATCCAAACCTGCATATTGTTTGTATTCTTCATCTGTCTGTGAAGTATAGATAATTTCATCTAGATCACACCACTGTTTTAGATTCAATATTTATTACAGAGTTACTTCCCTCTTTGTCTTATTAATTTATATATCATTAACTACATCTCATTTAAAGCTGAGCAAATCCTTATACTACTCATTATAGTAGTTTAACACGACTAGAATACTCGTTGAAAACCTCAAACTCTAACATAATAAGAAGTACATAGGATTCACTTTTAAGACTAATATAGTCACAAACGCCTTCTAGTGTGCACATTTTGTGCTTTATCATCTCTGCATATTATGCATATCAAGTATTGCCACTATATGCAATAAGAAGAACAAGATCAATTAAAGACCTAATCCCCCATTTATTATGTTTTGCTGCTATACACTTAGCTTTAATATCTAATTAAATGATACTCGCGTTCTATCGAATATATTAAGGGCAGAAACGCCTGATCGAGATGTAAGCAAAATAGCGAGTAGAGAATAGTAATCAACCTATATTGGTATACTGATATATGGATATAATTGAAGTTTTTTTGGAGTAATTACAATAAAATGAGTATGCAAGAACAAGTCAATTTTATTTAATCGGTAACGTAAAAAATTCACCTAACTATATTATATTAGAAGTAAACACATTTGTCATGATTAAAGAAGGTCGTTTCATGGAAAGTCAAAAACATAGGCCATTAGGTGTCACAATAATAGCAGTTCTGAATGTAATTGTAGGTATAATTGCAATATCAGCAGGGATCCCAGCTCTAATAGTTGGAATTGGTATTGTTCTTATAATAATTGGCATAGCAAATCTTGTTATGGCTTATGGTTTATGGAAAGGCAAAAGGTGGGCCTGGACTATAACGTTGATATTGTCAGGAATAGGAATCATATCCAGTGCTGTTTCGATCGCTAGCGGAAACCCTGGAGCAATAATCGGTATAATCCTATATGCCATAATCATCTATTACTTATACAGGCCAAATGTCAAAGCGTTCTTTGGCAAATAGATGTAGTTTCTTCTTTCAGCTCTCACAACCTGAGAAAAACTTCCATTTTCTGTCTCTATTATTTAGATTGTGACTTGTTATTATTTGGCGTGACACAGTTTCAATTGTGTATGTATGTTTGCGACCTACAGCATCAGGTATTTTGCAGCGCAGAAAAATCCTCTAACGTAGAACCTTCTTACAATGTATCGTGTAAAGATACGACTTACCATCGATATTGAAGAAAGGAAAAAGGTAGCAATAGTCATCCGCTTATTATTAGTCAGTAAGCTGCAATTTAATGTAGACAAGTCATCTAAGCAGAAAACTACTATCTTAGTTGATCACAATGAAATATTAAAAAATATTTTAAGACAAAAAATCTCATATTTTTTGCTTATGCCAAAAACCTTCTTAGGATGTATCGTGTAAAGTACGAGCTGATAATGAGCGATAATAAAAAAGAAATCGAAAAACCTGGTCAGAGTACTGAAGAAGCTAAAGAACTCGAATTAGACGAGCAACCAAAGCCAACTCGAAAAGTAAGTCATCCGGCTACTCCTATATCAAATAAAGAAGAACCAAGTACCCATGGTAAAAGAAAAGGTAGAAGGATAATAAAGTAATAGAGATCCTCTCTCATCTATGTACATAAATCCAGATTATTTTAAGTTCTCATATGTTGTGATTACACTCAACTCGATCACAATAACTGCCACTACAATTGACAAGAAAAGAAGATCTCATAAATGGGTAGTATTATATTCGGGAGGCGCCATGCCATGGGATACTATCGATAATGATATTGGATTTTTGCATTCTTATAGATCATGAAAAGAAAAAGTAAATAACCGTTTCCTTGAACTATTCATATAGAGGATTTGCTGCATCGGAAAGTGTAAGAAAAAAATTTCACATAGAGGGTATATACAAATGAAGAACAATCAAAAAGAGGAACAGCTCTATATCGGAACAGCTGAATCTGAACATATAGAAATGTACCTAAAAGCTATCTGGTGTATACGTGAACGAGGGGAAGAGGTTAAAGTTAGCTCCATTGCCAAAGTCCTTAATATCAGACAGCCATCCGTTGTAGAAATGCTTCAAAAG
>JBJMFM010000283.1:0-4341 GCA_045808425.1 Nitrososphaeraceae archaeon
AACCCGTACATATCGTTTTTATAACAGCTTCAGAGGCATATTATGAAAAGTTTAGAGGTCAACGCTTTCCGGAGCTAAGTAAGATTAACTATATTCAAAAGCCAATTGGAAATGAAGAGCTAATACGAATGGTAAATATGATAATAGCAGCGAGCTATGTGAGCCATTTATTTGAAGGTAACATACAACCTTGAGTACCAGACAACATTACGATAAAAAACATCAGAATTTAGATAACTCATTTAAAGACTCTCTCATACGATTAGGATTATCTGCTGCCCATATTTTAAGATGTGTTTCTGACAAAAAAGCGCGTTTTAAGGCTGTCACATTTTCAGAGAACGAGGAAAGTAGAATTCTTACAAATTCACTAATAAACAGCAAGAAAAGGAAGGAAGCAAGATCAGGAGGATGAGGCGCCAATAACAATATCTTTCCAATACAATAAAAGTAACAATATACATCTTGCAGATGTTTTAAAATCAGTCTCTGATGTTCAATCATTATCAATCTTTGAATTAATTGCTGATGCAAACTTCAATAATGGAGAAATTATTATTCTAAAGAAATTTGGCCTCAGCTGCAAACAATACTACTCCAAAATATCTGGCATGATGGCAGCTGGTCTGATAAAGAGAAAGAGTGGAAGATATTATCTCACTCCTTTTGGTAAAGTAATTTACTGTTGTATAATGATAGCCAAAAATGCTATCAAAGATTACTACAAACTTAAAGCTGTTGAATCTATCGAAGGCTCTGATTTCTCAAATGAAGAATTTAGTAAAGTTGTGAATGCTCTAATAGATAACCAACAAGTCAAAGAGTTTCTAACTAAAAAGTGCTAACTCTACATGAATCAAAGAAGATAGATACTATGTAGTTGATACATTATCTTTTCTCTAAATGTTTTGCCAGTATCATTACTAATTCTAAGTACTGGTTCATTACTTGTTGCATTTCTCTCCCACCAGCTAACATACACATTGTTACCTGCTGCAGCTATCTCTGCATTGATGGAATCACCGTTTGGTGTGTTACTTAGATTTGTTTTATTGCTAAATATTTTACTGCCATCTGATGATGCTCTAAACATCACTTCATCATCATGCTAAAGCCGCTGTCTCCAGGAGAGCATACAATATTTTACAATATTCGTGTTACTCCAACTGGCCCACTTACCTCACATGGCACAAATCCTCATTTCGCAGACATTACCTACAAACTTCAGGTGACATAGTAAAACACGATTACCATCTATAGCTGAGGATGTTGCTATAGCAATAGCCCATCTTCAGCATAAAATATTTTCTTGACCTTTGTCTTTCTAAATAATCAATATCCGCGAGATTCAAAAAAATAATGATATGTGAAAGTATATGCTTCTATTTGATGTTCTATATGCGCAGAAGAGAGGTATCGGTGAGTGAGTAGAATGGAACAAAAAATACCATTTGAAATTAATGACCACTTAAAGATATTTGGCAAGGATGCAGAGGAAGTTGATTATAACAGTGTTGGCCCATGTCCTTTATGTGGTTCACGTATAGATGAATTCAACTTTTGTGCTTGTGGCGGAAATATGGGATGCGACTAACATTGGTCATATATATCATAATCTTTCGCTATTAGCCCTTATATAGTCACAGTATTCCATATTCATCATAATTGAATTGGTAATGGAGACAACCCTAAGTACTAGAAACACTGAAAGAGAATGGCATTAAAGAGATTCTGAGGTAACAATAACAATTGCTATTTTCAAGCCAGATAATTTTGGGTGTCAGATATGTAGTACTAGTATTAATGATAACAAGACTTGAACTACTTCATGCTTCGAGTGTTTTCATTTGAAAGGAAGATATTAACAGCATCTTAAGCCTTCTATAGCCGATTGTCTAAAATTTTCATGGCATTACGTTGATTTAACTCCAATATTTTATAATTGGTTTTCAATCTTGTAATACAGGTTTGTATGTGCATGAATTTGGGAATAAAAGATTGGAAATAAGAGATGTAACTTTAAAACCGAATTACTTTGGGGCCTTTACTTATTAGACATCATAACCGCAGGGCTATTTATGATTATATTTGTCTTAGCTACGCTCAAATCTCCATTGTGCTCAGCAGCCATTATTTCATTAACAGATTTTAATTCCCTTGCAACAACAATAAATGTAGAAGAATTATTAGAATTCCACTTTACAAAGTTCAGCTGAACCAGTGGAGTGTAATTTTTATCTCCTGGTAATGCACTTGCTATTGGAAGTTGGAAACCAAAAGATCCTTCTCCTCTAACGCCATTTATGAATTGGTAACCTTGTTGACGACTTGATTCGGGAACAAATGCTAAAGCTGGTGCAAAATTTACCTTAAGGCCAGGATTTTTGGTTATTGAAGCAGCGGTTCCGTTATCCGATGCATCAGTTGCAATAAAAAACGCAATTTTACCATTTACATATCCTTTTGATAAAAATAGACATATAGAGTTCGTTGTACTATTGGTTTTTTTAGTTAGAGTATTTGTAATTAGTATATTATTCTGAATGTTCTTTGAATCATCAGTTATATTAATGACGTCGGGCGTAGCCTCGAACGCTCTGTGTATAGTTATTCCTTGTAAGCCTAAAATAATAACGATAAGAGAAAATCCAGTAATTATGATGAATGTTTTATCCTTGAACACGTGTCTTTGACATACAGGTAACTACATAAACTTTCTTTGCTATCATACTTTTTGTCCCGGACAATACTTTAATAAACAGTAATTGACCTAAAATGGAGAATCTAGAAGTAATTTTGAGCAAAACAGAAGATAGATCTGCTTTGACGTGTGTTTTTTCTGATTTTAGATATTAATCCATACTGGATTCTACAACATGGACAAAAATAGCTTACTGATGGTCAGCTGTTCATAGATTTTTCGTCTGTTATTCCTCTTTGTAATATAATTTTTATGATAATCGATTTAGAAAATAGTTAATAACCTTTGGTGCATTAGTACTTCAGAAGTCTGCAAAAGAAAATGGAATACAGATCTGCTGTTCTTGGGGTAATGAAATTTCCGATGGGGTGTTGACTTATAGAATATCCGATGATGCTAATCTACAAGTAGCACAGGCCATACACCAAGCCGTAGATGAATGGAATTCAAAAGTTCCTAACATAAAACTTCAAGAAATTACTGAGACCAAGACACCTGCAGATATAGATATAAAGACAAGTTCTAAAGCATCAAAAGTAACTCGTGCTGTTAGTACTGTTATAGGTGGGCCTAAAATATCTACCGGAAAGAACATCAAATTAGTAGCGCCAGGAGAAGCAGAAATTAGCTCTGATCGCAGAGGTTTTATAAGTCATGTAGACATAACCATATCTACAATTTTGTCTTACATTCCACTGCATAATGGCTAAATCTGTTCTGAATTCTACCTAATTTAGTACATCACTTAAAGAAGTATCAAAGAAGCAAGATAACCGATATAACTATTATATAGTTCGTTAAATTAGAATCCACTCAGGACAAATATCTATTCAAAACTTGCGTCAGCTTGAACTTGTAACAAAGATGTATGACAAATATCATGAATAACGAATGCTACTCAATAACCTATGTTATAACTATTGATAGGCATTATTATTATTCGAATTCTCTATTATGTTCTGCTTTGACGTGTTCTTTAAGGTAATCAGCCAACGCTCCCTTGATCTCTTTAACATTCTGTTTAAACAATACCATTTCTGCGGCAGGCCGTTCCTTCTCTCCTCCTACTTCATTCCTGCAATAGACATTTACCTTTCATTTTTCATAATCTAGCTTTGGAAAATCAGATCTATAATGGCTCCTCTACTCTCTTGTCGCATTAAGGCACTTCTTATTATGGCCTCGCAAGTAATCAGTGACGATTTTGCTTGCCACGTTAAAACAATATTTTCGGCATTATCATTATCGGTAGTATCTTCCTCAATTTTGAATTCTTTTACAATATTATCTTTGGAATAAAACTCGTTCTTCAATTCTAAAATTCTTTTCAATGCATCTCGAAGCTTCGTCTCTTAGCATTATAATCCAATACTAACTTTTAGAGTTCAGTTTTATTTAACCATAGCAACAGCATAGTGGGCCCATTATGTGAAATTATACAAAACTACTTGCAGAAGCACGCAGTACAGTTACGGCAACCTTTCTAACGTACCTCTTCCAAGAATATTTTGTATATCTCGTCGCCTTGACAAGAATATGAGACGCCAATTGTGTATAATCTTGTAATTAGCGTTCTAATAATTTATTAATATATTTAAGCTTATCATACTTTTTAGCACGCATATGGAAGAGCATTAGTG
>JBJMFM010000284.1:0-3388 GCA_045808425.1 Nitrososphaeraceae archaeon
GCAACACTGACCAAACTAAGTACAGGTGATTTTAAAACATCTGCTACAAATGCAGATACTTACGACAACCAATAATACTATGATAATACATTCTGAAGTCATAGTATTAAGTTGACATATCATCACGATGATGACGACACTTCATTCCTTGATAAGTTTGAACTATCACATAAGTCAGTATACTCTAGTGATGAGAAAAAATTAGGATTTGTGAAAAAAGTTTTTCCAGACAATATAATTATACAAAGCGAATTTACTTGGTTGAGAAAGTATGTTGTTTCCAAATCCTCTATAGCATCTATAAGTAAAAAAGATATTAAACTGAAAATAACTGCCTACGAGGTACGCCATAGATATTCTTATCCAAAGATGAAAAATATTCTTATACCTTTAAAAACCATCACAAAAACATCTAGTACTACTGCAGCCACAAAAGTCAAAAGAATTTTCCATGACGTATATGAAAGTATACAATACAGTAGATGGCAAAGAAATCAGTTAGCAGCAGTTATTGCTTTTGTTTCAGGAATTATGTTTTTAATTTCTGGCTATAAGGTTGATGTAACATTTTATTATTTTATTCAAAAAGAGATATTACTCAATCTCCCAAGCAATCTTTGGTCACTAATTATAGTTTCAATAGATATTCTTGTAATTATTAGCCGGCTTGGAGGAATTACAGTACTTATAGGTGCAGGTTTGTTTGCCGCAAACAGAGTTAATCTTGGAAAACTTTGGATTGGAATTGGCACAGGTCAAGGATTATTCACTATAGCTTTGCGAATTATATTCGATGTATGGTATGGAAGGATAGATCTTGCAAATAACTATGTTCTGTGGTTGATGTCATCTGCTGCAGGTCTAGCAATTTTGTTTTCGGTTGTTGCAAGGAGTGTATCAAAAGGGGAAAGTGAAAATACATTTATCAGAATAATTAAATTTATTTTTAGAAATAGGAGAACTGGAAGCAGCAGTAGCAGTGATGATACCAGCAATTTGGGTACAAGCAGTGATTCAGGCAGCAAGAATGACAATAATGACAATAACAACAATTAGCAAAGATTAGACATGTGATAGAGTATTAGCTATACTTCTAACTCCTTTTTATTTCCTTAAGAAATTAATCGCTATAATATTAACGGATTGTCTGAAGACAGAGAAAACCTGTAAAAACTAGAAGATTGGTGTAATGGCAGACCAGAGTTGATCTAATGACTAGTTAAAATATGCAAAGAATGTGTAACTATTCTTGCAGCGATCAAAAAGCGATACCAATTAAAGTAATACCGGTTCTCTTTTTCTAATGCTTTTGATTAATTTCTCAAGATAGTCTAGACATTGTTCAAAATATGGAATTATTTTCATATTGGTTTTTGTATAATTAGCTAATAGTTCAAAAGCTTCCTGAGAAACTAAGGAATTTCCTAATGAATAATTTCTTAGTTACTTTGTAGTCCAATACCAGTTACCATATTGATTTGCCTTATCTAAATCCTTTAAGAGATCAAAACTCTTAGTCTCAGCTGATAACGCACTTTGGATTTTGTCTATTTCAATCGTGTCAGATGGGACCCTCAAGCCAAACTTATCGTTTATCTAAATAGAAGAGATAGTTTTAGTTAGTTCAAAAAATATTATTTGGAGTTAAAAGGAAAGGTATCAAAACAAACTTTTCTATCAGTGAAATAGAATATCTGGCCTCTATAACAGGAATTCAGACAGGAAGGCCAGTACCCATGTTATCTACAGCAATGTTAAGGATATTGTAGAGGAACATCGAGAGCTTTTGGAATAAGGTAACTCCGGCTGACAAATAGACAAATCCGAACAAATCCGAAAAGAATACAATGTAAGTCTGATCAGATCGTCATGCCTATGCAAAAATGTTTTTTATCGACATTATATATATCTGTCCTTTACTACAGCTAAGAATAATGTTGCCCAGAACACACATAGCTTGAACTTATATCATTAAAAAATTCCTTTTATATCTCGATGGATTATGCACGTAAATGGATAATAAAAAAAGATTGGTTTCAGTAGCAATGCCCAATGAGAAGGATCTAGAGGTTATGGAAGAAACTATAATGACACTTAAGTCTTTTGGGATATCATATGAAGTAACAGTAATTTCTGCTCATCGATCTCCTGAACAAATGTTTGAATATATCAAAAATGCAAACGATAGAGGTATTGAAGTTATTATAGCAACAGCAAGCGGAGCTGCTCATCTTCCAGGAATGATTGCGGCGCTCACCACCTTGCCTGTGATTGCCGTACCATTAAAATCATCTTTTCTTGACGGATTGGACTCTGTTCTTTCTATGTTACAAATGCCAAATGGAGTTCCTGTTGCTACGGTGTCAGTCAACGGTGCTAAAAACGCAGCCATACTTGCTTGCCAAATTATAGCTTTACATAACAATAATATCAGGACCGAAATGACCAAACTAAAAACTACTTTGATAAGAGAAGTGGAGGAACAGTCAAAGCGAGTTAGATCCAGATTTCCTATCGAATAAATAAACAATAACAAAACTATACTTTGAAATATGACCCGTATTCCAGGTATGGATGTGATCAGAAGAAAAGTTCATATCTGCTTGTCCATCATCTAATAGGGTTCAATTACCGCTTTATATTTCCACAATAACCAATTTATGGTCAATCCAGCAATACTTATTATCTAATATGTGATGTATAGTCTTTCACATTATTGTGTGCAATAAGATACTTAATGATCATCTTTTCTCACAAAATTCTGTTTTTACTGGCTTTATCAGAAAAGAAATATCAGAGGACGATGAAGACGAAGAAGAACTAGAACGAAATCAGATAAGCTTCGTTCGTAGTCTTCATGATATCCGTTTCACAGCTGCAGTCAGGAAACAGACTATAACTTTAATGTCTATATTTTTTTATTTTTCATTCTAATATCCAGTATGAGCAGATCCTAATTTTTGCTTGAAATCAGATAAGGCAAGTGCAGTAGCATTAGAATATAGATGTCAAATCCATTATCTTCTAAAGCTATTCTAAATATTGTATACGTACCAGGCACGTGATTTTTACAAGCAAAATTCTTCCATTCTTATTTTTTTTTATTCAATTTTTAGATAACTGTCTAATTTTTAATACCATCTTTTTGGCTTGCTATTGACTGTGCCTTGTCTATGGTCAAGGGAAGTGTGAAGCTGAACGTTGCTCCTTTCTTTTCTCCATTATCTGCTTTATCGTTATTATTTTCAGCCCATATTCTACCGCCATGAGCTTCTATAATACTCTTTGAAATATACAATCCCAGCCCAGTACCCTGTTGAGATTTCGTAGCAAACTTTGTAAATAGTAGTGGTATAATATCATCATCTATACCTTCACCTGTATCCTT
>JBJMFM010000285.1:0-14042 GCA_045808425.1 Nitrososphaeraceae archaeon
TTCTTCGCCAAGTTACCTGTAAATCTTTTTCTTTTTTAATATTACTTCATTTAGATCATAAAAAGTCATAATTGCTGCCAGATATTGGCTTCTTGTAGCATATCTTAATGAGAAGGGTGGATTTTTCAAATATATCAAATAACCAATTATTTGGTTTTGGATAAATTTGGGATTATCCTGATATCTAAGTAAATCATCTGGATTATCTATTTTAAGATATTTCATGTATTTTTGAAGAGCAAAACTATATGCTGCTTTGGTTACAGCAGATTTTAGACCTTCTATAAATATGCGATAAGAAAAACCTGTTAATGTTGGTTCAAATACCTTATTTCTGAACATTTGTAATTTTCCTGCAGCAGATTTGCATATTCATAATATTTGTAATGACAAACTTAGCTATAGCTTTTTCTATTTTGGAACTTTGAAACAACTTTAAAATGGGCCCAAGGGGGTTTGAACCCCTGCCCGACCGGTTATGAGCCGGTCGCTCTACCAGGCTGAGCTATGGGCCCATGTATAAAAAGTCGGTAATACAGAACGTATAAAGGTTTTTAGATAGGAGCCCTTTCAATTAAGGTATAACATATAACTCATATATTTTATGTAAAGTATAGGAGAATAATTATGGAATCCTCATTCCGTCATGAAATTAATAATACTTGCATAAATGACAGAAAATTTACGCTCAGTATACGAAATTTACAAAATAACACGGCTTTGCATGTAGTTTATCCGCTTCATTATATAGCTCTAATTTGAAGGAGTACTAATTTAATGAACAATGGAAAGACCAACAGCATTAATGAAACAAATGAAGTGAAATTTACCAAAAACGAGGAGAAGTTCCTTTTAGAAAATGAAGCATGCAGGATAGCTACATCTCACAATGGTATACCACACATTGCTCCTGTAACATATATCTACAAAGATGGTTTTTTCTTTATTGCTACAGACTACAGTACAAGGAAGTATAAGAACATCCAGGAGAATAAAAAGATCGCACTGTCGGTGGATGTTTACGGTTCATCAGTGGAAAATAAAGCAATAATTATACAGGGTGATATAGACATTATTCACAGAGGAGAAGAATTCAAAGATCTCTATCAAATCTTCGATGACAAATTTGAATGGGTAAGAAACGATCCGTGGAAAGAAGGCGAAGCACCATTTTTAAAGATAAAACCCTTTAAGAAGGTAACGTGGGGAATAGAATAGATAAAAGAAAAAAGACCGTACTCTAAGATAAGTCATTGTCGTTTTTATTTAGTGCAAGTTAGGATTATTACTCTACTGTATCTTTGAAAATAAATTTATTTAAAGCAATAGATAGTTGTGTTAGCAGCAACAGCAACTACTGTTTCCACTATTGCTTCCATTATATCCATCCTTGCAATGATACATAATTTTTCTTCTATTTGAGCCTTCCTCGTATATTTTCTTTAATTATGTATTGTGTTTTGCGTTATCAATGTAAACTATCTCGTTCTTAATGGTTTAGAGATAGATTTAATTGCAATGCGTGTAATTATAGTCATAACAATAATAATTATAATAATAATACTGTTCTTTAAATTAGTAACTTTTCAAACAATAGCAATAATAACTTTTATTTGTACTTAGAATAGAATATCCAATTTTACATATGTATCATATATTTATTATTTATGTCATCAAGTGCATATCAACCAATCAATGATTAGCCATATTTAATGACAAAAACAGTATATCGACTATAAAATTAAGATATAGAGAATTTAACTATTATTTAGATCTACAAAAACAAAAAATAGAAATCGGCTTTAGTCGATAAAAATTATATCACATAGATCCCACATAACTTTTTTAATGGGCAAAAACTTCTACTACTATATGAGTACTCTTGTTGAAAGAATCGACCTAGAAATTGAGAGACATAGTTTGTTAAAGCATAGCTTTTACAAGATGTGGTCAGAAGGAAAGCTTTCTTTAGATGACTTGCGAGGTTATTCAAAGGAATATTTCCAATTAGTTAAAGCTGTTCCCAACATAGTGCAAAATATTATCTCTTCACCATCTACTTTAGACAAAGCGACAAGTAAAGGTATCTATCAGAATTTAAAGGAAGAACGTGAGCATATTGAACCATGGATCAGATTTGCATTTGCTATTGGTGTCCCAAGGAATGAACTTCTAAACTATATTGCAACAGACAAAACATATGCTGCTGTTTCTGATTTATCTCGCCTGACGAAATTATCATTAGAAGAAGCCGCTGCTGCTATGTATGCATATGAAATGCAATTACCAAAGATCAGCAGATCAAAGATAGATGGTCTGCACAAGTTCTATCAGATGGATAATAATACAGATGCCACCAACTACTTTGAGATTCATGAGGAAACAGATATAAGACATGCAGAATTATGGCGTAATATTATCCAACAAACCAGTGCAGAAAAAGAAGAGGTAGCATTGAAGGCAGCCATTCTATCCTTAGAGGCTCAAAATAAATTATTAGATTCTGTTCAAGAAAAGTACCTGTCCATATGCGATCAATAATTTAGCGCTATTAACCAAGACGAATCTCTCGTATCTTTTTGACAATATGAAAAAGCAGCAGGCCCTTACCTCCATTCAACGCCTTTCTGCCAATGGCCACTTTTACTACTATTACCATGATAACACACGGTTTCCTGTAATAAAATATTCTAGATAGTAGTCAGCAAAATTATGTATAATGCAATTTACAAATAGTAAAAAGATCACAGGATCATATTCAAGAAAAATCGGAAAGTTTATAGAAATTCTTATCAATATACTATTGTAGACAAAAGATAAGAGGAAGATGAATATTGACATATATGGTTAGACCTTTTATAAATCAGGGAAAAACCGTCAGATAGAAAGCAAAATCTCATGGATAATATAACATATGGGCAATGGAGCAAAAACCATTACAAAAATAATGATGATGATGGAGGGCGCGAGGAATATTACCATCACCATAACGACCCCTTCATACCTAATGATGACCATATCCTAGATCCATATACTATGCAAAAGTCTTCTAGAAAAATTGCCAAAAGGTTATCAAGACTCTAAATTACATTTTTTGTGTTTTTTATAAAATATCACTTCAGAGTTGGCCCTCAAATGAAATATGCATAATAAGTTTCACTTGCAGACATACAACACAAGAAAAGATTTTATGTAAATGAATTCCAAGATTTGATAGTGCTCCGGTGGTGTAGAAGCTGTTGCTCCTGATGATGATAACTATATAACAAAACTACAACAGTTGCACAGTCCGGTCAAGCATTGTGGCCTTTCGAGTCGCAGATCCCGGGTTCAAATCCCGGCCGGAGCAAAATTTTATCTATACATACAAAGTATTTTTTGGTGCTGTTTTAAATTACTCCTTAGTTGGTAAAGCATTAACATTAATATGCGCTCATAGTTTCAAGATAATCATAAACAAGAATAGATCTGTGAATACAAGAAACCAGGAAGCTAATCCTTTGATAGAGCAATTTAGCGGATATCTATCAAAAATTGATGAAGCCCTTGAGCGCGAGCTGGATCGCTATTGTTGGTCAGAATTTTATGCACCATTGAGATATGCATGTGATGGAGGCAAACGTATTAGACCACTTATTTTGGTACTTGCTTACGAGAGTGTAAAGGTAGAAAAAACAGCAGCAGAAAGTAGTAGTACTTCAACAAAGGTAGGCGAAGACACATTTATTGCAGCATCTGCTATTGAACTTTTGCATACAGAATCCGTCATTCATGATGATATCATAGATGAAGAGAATCTCAGACGAGGCAAACCTGCTTTTCATGTAAAATACGGATATAACAATAGCATTCTTACAGCCGATTTTGTTTTAGGCATAATACTTAATCTTAGTTGCAAGTTGAACAACCCACGAGTATCTGGCGAACTTTCTAATGCTGCAATAAAAATGAGCGAAGGAGAAATAATGGAAATTAAACTTGCCAAGGAATGTAATGTTAATGAGTATGACTATATCAAAGTCATTGAGCACAAAACTGCCTCATTATTTGAAACATCTGCGAAAGTGGGTGCAATACTAGGAGGAGGGAGAGAGGATGAGATCCATGCACTGGCAGCATTTGGTAATTTACTTGGAATTGCATATCAAGTTCATGATGACTTGGTTGATTGGAATAATGAAGATAGACTCTTTAATTTATTAGTAAAGAAAAATGATCAGTCAAAAGAATTCGTTGAGAGGATGGAAAATCTTTATCTAACATACTCTCTGAAGGCCAAGAATGAGCTACGTAAGATATACGATAGTACTTCAAAGAAACATCTGCAACACTTGACGGATTTGGCTTCATTTAGCAGTTTTAAAAATATGTAAATATCTATACATCACATATTATTATATTTTAGAAATAAATAATACATTCATCAAAGCAATTCAAAGGCTATGACTGCAAATAATTTATGTTGCTTATTATTGGGGTATCAGTAATAGGAGTAGTAGTAATTGCTGCGGTTCAATATACAAGATAATTCATTCTTTTCAAGATCACCGCTATTACAACAAAAGAATTCAATAGACAGAGTGGTATTACAATGATAATAATATCCCTTTGTATTACGTTGCTGGAATAACCAGATTGTTATTATTATTGCCGTCAACTAACTGTCTTGATAATGGTGTTGTTGTAGCTTGAACTAGGATATTGTTATTATTATTGCCAAAGTGTCTTGAGGATGTAGATGCTGGAACTACAAGATTATTATTATTACCATTATTGCCAAAATGAGGCACGGCTTTTGACGCAAACTCTAGTATTGGCGCATGCCAGACCCCAAAACCCACAATAAATATCATTGCAAAAGTTAATACTGCAACCATTGCTCGTGGTTCTTTGACTTTGCTCATATCTGGTGCTTCTTCCATGTACATCTTTCTAATAATCCATGCATAATATCCTAGAGAAAGAGCACTATTAAGTACTCCGGCGATCGCAAGGTATGGTCCCCAACTTACTAGTGGTCCGCTGTTAATCGCAGCACCAAATAAGACCAGCTTACTCCAAAAGCCATTCAGAGGAGGAACTCCAGCGAGAGCTAGAAGAGAAATTGAAAATGCTATAGCAGTAATGGGCATACGGCGACCAAGACCTCTGTATCTTTCCAGGCTATAACTAGCAAGTGCTGTTGCAACAGCTGCCGCAGCTATGAAGCCAGCAGATTTCATCACTGCGTGATTTAGTATGTGA
Source organism: Nitrososphaeraceae archaeon (assembly GCA_045808425.1). Lineage (GTDB taxonomy): Archaea > Thermoproteota > Nitrososphaeria > Nitrososphaerales > Nitrososphaeraceae > JAFAQB01. Next base: position 5,245 of record JBJMFM010000285.1, read on the forward strand.
AAAAGCGAACCAGTCAGGGCTTGGCTGGAGTATGGTGCAATTGCGATGCCTATCATAATATAACCAGCCTGTGCAATGCTTGAATATGCAAGAATTCTTGGAACGCTTTTTTGTATTAGTGCACCAAGGTTACCAAGTGTCATTGTAAATACGGCTACAATAGCAAGCGTTACCGTCCAATCAAGGTTCAAAGCAAACATTCCAAGCACAATTACTCTCAATGCTGCTGCAAATCCAGCTTTCTTAGTGCCTGCTGCAAGCAGAGCGCCAATTGTAGTAGGCGCCCCTTCATATGCATCAGGCAACCACATATGAAACGGTACAAGTCCCATTTTAAATCCAAAGCCAGCTATGAATAATGCTATTGCAAGAAGACCTATTGGTACAAGTCCTTTCTGAAGATTTGCCATCGCATGTATAGAATCACCTATGTTGGTTGTTCCAGTAAGGCCGTAGACAAGGCCAATTGCAAAAACCAGAATAGCAGAGGATAATGCACCAAACATAAAGTATTTAATTGCTGCTTCATTTGAAATTGGATCACGTTTTGAAAATGCTGCCAAAGCATATGTAGGAATAGACATTAGCTCCCATGCTACAAGCAGCATTACAAGGTCAGTTGAATAAGCAATAAGCACCATGCCTATGCTAGATAGCAGTATAAGAGAGTAATAGGCAGCTGGATTTATTCTGCCCTTCATGTAATTCCATGAAGAAGCAGTTACCATAATAGATACTATTAACAGAGAGACAGCAAAGAAGGAACCAAATAGATCATCTGATAAAACACCTTTGCTGAATAGAACAGCAGGCATAACCTCTCCAGTTAATATGCGGAAGATGACAATACCTATTGTAAGGATCAATGCACTAAATGCAATTCCGCTATACAGCCGGTTGTTTGATCCTCTTTCTTTTTTGAATGCGTCTATTACAGGAATTGCAAGTCCTACAACTCCCAGTATCAAAGTAACAATAAGCGGAGTCGAAATTATATTGTCCACCATTTTTTTCTTTACACCATCTCTCTCCTATTTTTTCCCTCTTTTTTCATTTTTTTATTTCTGATACAATAACAAGAGCATAACAATTACCATGATGCCTACTCCAAAGACAAATAAATAAGTTTGAGTTATACCTGTTTGTCCCGATCTGACAACTCTAGAGAAGTATGCCATAGAATATTGAAATGCAGGACTGATCCCATCAATTACTACACTCTCAAAATACCTCCAGATTATACGATATATTGCCATAGGTCCAATTACTGCTCCCCAATAAAGTGCACTATTAAGATACCATCTGTTGTAAAGAAACTTCCAGATTGCCCTTGTTATAATGTTCTTTGAAATAATTGTAGGACTTGGTTTTCTTGCGATATAAAATACATATCCAAGAACAGAACCTATAGCAAAGGCTCCAAAGGATGCAGTTGCAGCTATTGGATTTAGGCCCAAAAATGTAGTACTAGCATTGCCGCCGCCTCCTCCTTCAGCCTCAGGAGGTACTACTCCTTCTTTTCCAATTCCAAATGATTGTGCAAGATATCCGCCAAGTAGATGGGTAATCTGTCCCTCAAACATAAAACCTACCAGCCCTATTGCTATTGTTGCCACTGCCAAGATTGCAAATGGTATCCACATATTCTTACCTACTTCATGCAGATGATGGCCACTATGTTCCATTTCTTCTAAATATTCACTTTTCTTGCCGAAGAAAACCATGCCAATCATCCTAAATGAGTAAAAAGCAGTCATTACTGCAACAACTGTCGCTATGACAAACAACGGCCATGCTTGAGCATAACCAGACTCCAATACAGCTGCAAAAATTGCATCCTTGCTCCAAAAACCAGAGGTAACCAACGGAGCTCCAGCCAGCGAAAGGCTTGCAAGCAGCATAAAGATATATGTCTTCTTCATATATTTACGAAGACCGCCCATATCAGTCATAAATCTAGATCCTACAGTATGAAGTACTGCCCCGGCACCCATGAAAAGTGACGCCTTAAACATTGCATGACTCATGAGATGATAGAACCCTGCTGCATAGCCATCAACAAAATGCACCGACAGTCCTGCTATGCCAAGGCCCAACATCATGTAACCGATCTGAGAACCAGTTGAATATGCAAGCACTTTTTTAATCTCTGGATTAACTAGTGCTTGCGTTGCAAGCAAAAATGCAGTGATAGCTCCTACCCATGCAACTACTTCAAAGAATTGGGATACCCCAAACGCAGCCAGAGCAAAAAATAACGGACCAATACGTGCCACTAGAAATACACCGGCTTTGACCATCGTTGCGGCATGAATAAGCGCTGAAACAGGGGTTGGGCCGGTCATAGCTTCTAAAAGCCATTCATTTAGAGGGAATTGAGCAGACTTTCCAACTGCACCCCCAAATAACAATACTGCAGCCGGAACAAGCAAGTTCTGATGAGCCATCTGTGCAGCCCATGCTTGGTTTTGAAGTAACTCTTTGAACCCAAATGTTCCAGAATAAACAAATATCATAAACATGCCTGCCAGCATCATAGTATCTCCTGCTCTTGTCATAAGGAAAGCCTTCATTCCAGCATGAGTTGGTGAAGCCCACATAGCAACTCCTCCAGCCCTATCACCTATCCTTCCAACAAAGTCCTTTTTCTTGTCATAATACCAAAACCCAATTAGTGCATAAGATGCTAATCCCACGCCTTCCCATCCAAAAAAGACCATAAGCAGGTTATCTGACAACACAATCAGTTGCATAGATCCAATAAAGAATAGCATAAAGAACCAGTATCTTGTAAGGTCTCTGTCGCCATGCATATATCCTGTAGAGTATACGAAAATCAGAAATGAAATCCAGGCGACCAAATTAGTCATTACTACAGATAGCGGATCGGCTAAGACACCAGATTTCACATTAACCACAGGGATCCAGGGTATCTGACTGTGTATTTCACTCCCAGACAATGCCAATGGGATTAAGGTTGCAGCTGAAATTGCACTCGCAAGCGCAAAGCCTACTGCGGCATAATCTCTTACCCTGTTACCTGCTGCTCGAGTAACTCCTGCGATAATGGCTGCGCCAACAAACGGCAGAATCCATACTAACCAAGCACTTATTGCAAGCCCTTCAAATCCAACTGTTCCAACCACTTTTTATTTCACCAATCTTCTTTCCCATTCATTCGTTCTTTCTTTCTTATCCTCTGGTTCTTTATTTTGTTCCATACAGACAAGCAACCCCATCTACTTTGTTGTCGTTGCTACTGCTCCTTTCAAAGCGCTTGATATCTTAATTAGTCCTGTATTATAATTATTGTTGTTATTATTGTTATCTTCATATTGGTTACTAATACCGTAATTATAATTGTGTATTACATTATTGCCAAATTTCTGGGAATTTGCCATGACATTTTTGTAAGGATGTATTCCTGCGACTTCTATTGCTACATTCTTGCTACTAGCAGACGCTATACTACTACCGCCTACTTCACTCGGCCCTCCCGAACCTGCGCCGCCTCCGCCATTGCTGCTGCCTCCTCCTCCTGATGTTGGCAACGGCAGTACATTAGGTGTATGAGCGAAAATTCCTTGAATATATCCTGCAATGGGATTAAGAAATGGAGTAGGATATACTCCAATAACAAGTGTTAGCGCAGCTAGGGCTGCCATTGTTACTGTAATATACCTATTTGCATCCCTGACATGAACTAGTTCTTGAGGAATCTTGCCAAAGAATATACGCTTGTACATCCATAGAATATATGCAGAAGATAAAACAGTTGTCAAAATGCCAAATCCAAATAATGCAATTCTTAGAGAGTTCATATCGTGTATACCTGTCTGCAAAACACCGTTAAAGAGAATCCATTCTGACATAAAACCACTGGTAGGAGGGATGCCAATAATTGTGAGTCCTCCAATCATTGCAATGACTGCAGTATAAGGCATTTTTCCCCCTAGCCCACCTAGCTTTGACATACTTCTTGTGCCCGTCTGGAGGATAATTGAACCGGCCATCATGAAAAGTATTCCTTTGCCAAGTCCATGAGTAACGTACATTAAAGTTCCGCCAGTAATTCCAAGTATGCTTTCAGAACCAAGACCAAATAGAATGTAACCCATTTGGCTTATGCTAGAGTAAGCAAGAACTCTTTTGATATCATCTTGCATCAATGCCATTGCTCCACCATAGATCATCGTAGCAAGACCCCACATGTTGATGTAAAGACTATACTGGGCATAGCTACCAGTTAATAGTTCTAGCCATAACCGCAACAGTCCGTATGCCCCAATACCGATCATTGCCGGTGATAACAGTGCTGAAACAGGGGTAGGAGCCTCTGCATGGGCATATGGTAGCCAAATATGTAAGAGAAATGCTGCTAACTTTACACCAAGTCCCACAACTAGAGCAAATACGATAATTGATAGCCACTGAGCGGGAATCTTTGCAACATTAGCTTTGACTGTAGCATAATCAAAGCCTCCTGCAAAGAACCCCATTGCCAACAAGCCAAGTAGCAATACGACGGCTCCCACATGAGTCCAAAAGAAGAACATAAGAGCAATTCTAAGTCGTGCACCGTAACCATAGAATGCTATCAGAAAGAACGATGGAACAAGCATTAATTCAAAAAATACGAAGAATTCAATCAGATTAGTTGCAAGGACTGTACCGATCATACCCATTGAAAACGTCATATATAGTGCAAAATAAAGTGCCATCTGGTTCCTTACGTATTGCTGTTGGTCTCTATCAACAATAGACGTTGCCTGACCACTTGAACTGCTGGTGCTGCCGGTGCTGCCTCCGCCGCCAATATGGCCATGCACATCTTCCATGATTTTGTGAATCATGTAAGGCTTAGAGTAAAGCGCAAGAACAGTGCATAATATGTAAATTATCATAGCAAATGGAAGACTCAGACCATCTAATCTAAGACCAAAATTGCCAAATTGACTCCAAGGATAACTTTCTACGTAAGCTGACTGTCCGCCATGCAACATGGCCGCAGGAACAAAAAGGAGTGCAGTTGATATAGCCAAAATGCCAAATGAAAACCACGTTACAGCATTAATGCCAATTCTTTTACCAAGAATATAAGAAACAGGAGACAGGAGAAGCGGCAAAAATGTCGCTGCTAACAAGAAATATGCCATTTTTGATATGTCTATCCGTGCATACTTTTAAATTCTTCGACATCAATTTCTTTGTATAACCTATAAGCTATAATAATTATGCCAAGTCCCACCGCGACTTCTGCAGCTGCAATAGCAATAGAAAATAATGCAAACACTTGGCCCTGAGCATTAGAAAGGTTTCTTGAAAAGGCGATCAAGTTCAGATTTGCTGCATTAGCAATAATCTCAAGTGCAAATAGCATGCGTACAGCGTTGCGTTTGACAACAAGGCCGTAAATGCCAATGGCAACGAGAACAACTGACACTATGACATAATCAATCAGTTCGGTCATTTGTCTGCTCAATCTCCTCTCTACGAGCTAATGCAAGTGCTCCTATCACAGCGCCAGCTAAAGTTAAAGCTAATAAAATTAAAGCTGGCGAATAATAAGTCAGCATTTGTTTACCTATCGCAGTAAAGTCAACGGCCGGAGCTTTAGGATTCCCAAATGTCTTGCTGTTAAGACCAGATACTATAATTAGAGATCCCATACCTGCCATCAAAATTAGCATGAGAACAAAACCAGCTGATTTCCTTCCTTTGTCTTCTCTTCTGCTAAAGAGTGCTTGGGTTCTAACTAACATAACAGTAAATATGACTAGTACCGCCACTGCTCCAACATAAACTGTAATTTGAAACATGGCAACAAATGGTGAATCTAAAAGAATAAAAAATCCCGCAATTCCTAGCATAGATACTGCAAGAGCAATTGCGCCATAGATCAGTTCATGGCTTTCTAATGAAATTATAGCAGAACCTACTGTCAACACTGCCACACCAATAAATACTGGATCAGCCATGCGATGCACCCTTAACATCGTCAATTTTTAATTCAACGTTGCCATCATATTTTGGTTTGATTGCAAGTTGTGCAGGAGTATATATCAAATGCTCCTTAGTAAAAGATGAAAGCTCATAGTCGTCTGTCATATATAATGCATAAAATGGACATGCATCAACACATAAACCACAGAATACGCATTTGCCATAATCAATCTGTGGCATTATGGATTTCTTGTTGTGCTTCCACTGTTCATCTACCTTTACCATCCCAATTGCTTCTGCAATACCTTCACATGCAATTGCACATAGCTGACATCCTGTACATTTATCATGGAATAAAATATGTCTTCCACGACTTCCAGCAATACCTACTCCACGCTTAGGATCAAACTGATAACCATCTCCAGTAAACTTGAGCTTTTGCTCAGGATAGCGTAAAGTAAATCTTTTGATTAGAAGGTGTTTAGAACCTGATTCTATAGCCTTTAGCATTTCAGATGCTGATGACGTTGCTCCTGTACTTGGTAATCTTTTCAATGTACTGTTAGCAGCCCTCCTGGTCCTAATATGCCGCCGTAAATTAAAGCTAATGCTATAAACATGTTTATGAATGTCAAGACTATTAATTTATACCATCCTGTATGAAGTAGAATGTCTATTCTTATTCTAGGGTTGATACCTCTTATAAATAACATTAGCAGGATTATACCAAATGTCTTTAATGTAAACCAAAATATTGCACTAGCTGTCCCACCATTAAAAACACCTTGCAATGTTAACAGTTGGAGTAGAGGTGGCGCAGTTGTAGCACTAGCAGCAGGCATTAATTCTTTTGGAAAGATTTGAGGCCCTGCCCATCCTCCAAGGAATAATACAACAAACAGTGCAGATAAAGCGTATACTTTTATGTATGAGCCAAGCTGTATCAGACCGTAAATCATACCTGATGTTTCAGTTAGCCAGCCTGCAACGATTTCGCTTTCAGCCTCAGGCAAGTCAAATGGAATTCTTTCAAGTTCTGCCAATGAGGAAATAAAGAATACAAAAGCACTAATTGGAAGGAAGAAAATAAACCAGTATGGGTATTGGGCGTTTGCAATATCAGTTAGATTAAGTGAGCCAGCCAAAAGTACAACAGAAAGTGCAGAGAGAAAGAAAGGAATTTCAAAAGCAATCATCTGATGCAGCGCACGTAATCCGCCAATGAATGGATATTTGCTATTGCTTGCCCATGAAAATAGTAGTGCAATTAACGGAAAGAATCCGAGAATTGCAAATACTGCAATAAGACCAACATTTACATTTGCACCCACCCATCCTGGTGCTGCAGGTATTAATGCAACTACCGCAGCAGCTGTTGCAACATATGCAATAGGAGCGGCCCAGAAAATTGGTTTATCAGCTCCTGATGGGATTATAATTTCCTTTGATACGAGTTTCAAGCCATCTGCTAGTAACTGCAGAACTCCTTCAACTTTACCACAATAAAGTGGACCTATTCTTAGCTGCATTTTAGCTAGGAACTTGCGCTCAACAAAAATTGTAACCGCCGCCATCAATGCTGCAAATGTAAAGCCGGGGAAGACGGCTATCCTAAATAGTTCAGTGTGAATAATGAAATGAACAATCGGCAAGGTACGTGTAGGGTCCACCACCATCGACAGGAATAGATATGGTGTAAGAACCTCGCCATTTACAGGTGGGAGTGGCACATAGAATAATATGACAAAAATTAGAGGTAAAGCTATAAGCGAAGCTATAATTATAATCCAGAGAATTAGCCAAATAAGACTACCAACAAAATTTCCGAAGCGGAATCCTTGTGGAGCAGTTGCCATACTATTATCGGTCAGCCTCCACAGGCCAGTAGTTCAATGACCAGTAAACAGATGGCATATCTGCTAATTTTGAGCCAACAAGCAGATGTGGCAGCGCTATCATATTTCTAAATGAACCAACAGACATCTTTACCCTATAAGCCTTTGGACTACCGTCGCTAACGATGTAATAACCAAGAGCACCTCTACCTGATTCTACCCTTCTGTAGGCTTCACCCGGAGGACCCTTTGGAGTTGGTTGTAGTTTTGCTCGAACTTCTCCTGACTCAGGCATTTTATCCAGTAATTGCCTCATAATATGACAGGATTCTTTCATATCCAAAAGGGGAACATATGACCTTGCAAAGGAATCACCACTTTTCATGTATTGGACCTTGAAATCCATTTCATTATAAACATCATATGGTTCAGCCTTCCGTATATCATATGGTACACCGGATGCACGTAATACAGATCCTGTAACGCCTAGTTTGATTGCATCTTCTTTTGTAAGAATCCCCACGCCCTCTGTCCTTTGTCTGAAAAGAGGATTATTGTAGAAGATGTCCTCATATTCTTTTAATCTCTTTTCAAAATATGCAATATTCCTAAGGCATTTATCCTTAAAACTATAGGGCATGTCGTTTCGAACGCCGCCAGGTATATTAAATGCATGTGTTACTCTTGCGCCAGTCAGAGCATCCATAAGGTCAATGAATAATTCTCTATCCCCAACAGGCCACATAAACATAGTCGAGTGACCAAGAAAAATTCCATAAATTCCAAGCCAGTACAAAGTATAGATCTGACGATCAAGTTCAGATGCAAGTGCCCTTAAGAATTGACCTCTTCGGGGTACTTCAATTCCAACCAGCTGCTCTACTGCTAAACTATATGAATATATAATATTAGAAGAATCATGGATTACTGGACGTTCAAGGTGTGGAATGTTTTGAATAAATGTACGATATTCACACATTTTTTCTTCTCCTCTATGCACATATCCAGGGTCAGGATCGC
>JBJMFM010000286.1:0-29337 GCA_045808425.1 Nitrososphaeraceae archaeon
TAGATCTAGGAAGATTGAATAAAGATCATGAATAGTAAGATATATACAACAAAAATGCAGGCATATAAAATCCAGAATATGCTAAAGGATATAGACGACAACGAGTGGATATGTTAAACTGACAATCCAACAGTAATCAACAGTGACTTCAATCTATACCTAGCAGTTTCAGGACGGTGGAGGCAGAGTAGAGTGAGGAATAGGGTTTTAAGAACAGAGGTGTTCATAAGGAGAAAATTGATGACCACCAGCAGAACGAGCCGCTGCAGTTAGATTAGGTTTACAACAGAACAAAATCAAGTCTCTAATCAAACCAGCAAATGACACTAGAACTGGGCTAAGCAATATTCACCAGTCTTCTTTATAACTGTCTAGTCAGGAGGAATTCCAATTCTCTTTTCCTTTATCATATCGATCACTAAAGCTCCGCTCCAAGAAAAATCTCTTCCTCCAAGGCCCTGTCCTTTGTATGGATTATAATATTCTCTAAAACCATGGTTTTCAGCCAGCTCTAATACTCCTTGCTTTATCAATTCAGCTTGTTGTCTAAAGCCATATTTTAGTAAGCCCTGCCATATCATCCAATTTGTGTTAATCCAAACAGGACCTCTCCAATAGGTTATTGGCTTAAAGTATGATACTTCTAAATCAGTGCTTGGAATAGCAGGTACATGACAATAACTTCCTTCCCCACAAAAATGGGCATGTGTTATCCATCTTAGAATTACTTCTGCTTCTTCTTTGGGTATTAGGCCGCTATAAATAGGGATAAGAGATGATACCGTCTTCTTTTTTATTTGCTGTCTCTTTACAAGATCATAATCATATAACAGACTTTGTTCATTTGCACCTAATTTTTTTTGATTTTGATCAGAAGGAAAAAAGTATTTATAAAAATTCTGCTCTGTTCTGGACATCCATTCCCTTATTTCAGCTGTATCTTCTTTTCCTATTATCTTTGCAATTTTAATCATGTATTTATTGGCAACATACAATATGCTACTAAATACAACATCCTTTATCTTAAAAGGAAAGCTATTATACATCTTTTTTTGATCATAATTATATTTTTTCAATAGCTCTATTAGCTAAATAAATCTATTATACTCCCAATCAGTTGTTCTAGCTTCAGAAGCTCCACTAACTGCAATTATGTCTAACCTTTTAAATTTTGGTAAATCTTTTTCTTTTAGATTTATCCTAGACATCGGCTCATCTCAGCGAGGTGAATCATCAAGACCCGATTCCCATGGATGTAGAATAGTAGAATAGTTACCAAACCAGACATTTCTGGATCACGATCACTCATTAAAAACCTGTGAAAACTTTTTAATGTTGGATATATCTTGTTTAGAAATTCCTTAGCTTTTGCTTTATCTTCTGAATTTTCATAGATATAGTAACATGATATAGCATGAACAGGAGGCTGTGTCATTCCTGATGTTCCAATATTAGTTGGGGCATTACCTGACCTTGTTATTTCATAAAAATCTGCATCAGGAAAGTATGTCTTTTCCTTTTCATTGAACACTATATGTGGTATCATCCCATTTTTCCATTGGGCATCAAACAAAAATTCAATCTCTTTTATTGCACGTTCTACATGATAATAGGAGTTTCCAATTGCGATGAAACCTGAATCCCAACTCCATTGATGGAGGTATAGAGTTGGAGAAGGTATTGTAAATCTTCCATTCCAGTTCTTTTCTAGAATTTGTTTAGCATTTTCAAGAATTTTATCTACATCCATCCAACCATTACCACTGCTCCTCTATGAAATCTGCTCTTTGATTCTTTCTCTTGGTTAGAAGTTAAATAAAAAATTATTTTGTAAATATGATGTGTTATATATTGGAGTTGTTCTTACGTCGATAAGTTATATGATGTTGAAAGTAGATTAATTAACAAATTTTTTATAAAAAATATAGTGTAATATACAGTTCAATTTTATAGTTTTTCAAGAAATGAATGAAGAATAGTAGTAGATTACAGTTTCATTTGTTAGGTCCAATTCATATAGAGTATTTGAAATTTCTATGCATATCATAATTTTATAGCATCAAATGAGTTATCATCCTTGGCCTTGTAGTATACGCTCGCGTGCTTTGTAAAAAGACCTACTTCAATTACTCCTGGCGTATTTTTTAATTCAATTTCCTTGTTTCTTACATCTGGAATTGACTGAAAGGTTGTGTCTAAAACAAAATTACCATTTTCTGTAATGTATGGATAACCTTCATTTAACATTCTTAATTCTGGTTTGGCTCCTTGTTCAGATTCAAGCTTATCTTGTAATATGTATAATGCGAACGGATGAACTTCGATAGGCACCGAGCGATTAAATGAGCTTACAAATTTAAATGATTCAGCTGCAATCACTATTGTTTTAGCCGCAGAATGCAAAACTTTTTCCTTTAATAGAGCACCACCTCCACCTTTTATCATATTTAACTGTGAATCCACCTGATCTGCTCCATCAAAAACTACATCAATCTCTGGAATAAGATTTTGATCAACTATTGTTAGATTTCCACTCAATGCCTCTTGTTTTATTTGAGTTGAGCTTGCTACACATTGCAGCGTTTCTTTGATATCCGACGATAGTTTTCCTATTTCTCTTACAATAGCCGCAGCCATTGGTCCACTGCCAAGTCCAATTACTTGATTATTTTTTACAAATTGTTTTACTGCATCTTCAGCAATAGTTTGAGCTGATTTTTGAAACGCTTCGGGGATCCAACTATTTTTTGTTTTCCCATTTTTAATCTTTGTCATGGTGCAATGATAGGTTTATTGTGTAGTAAGGATAATATAAGGAGTAATAATTTTTTGCTGAAAAACTTACTATCTTGAATCGTTAGTTCAGAAGAGAATTGAGCGATAATACAAGTGCAGTAATGTTGATAATTGATAAATTAATTACTGAGATAGATAATGTGCTGTTAAAATAATAGGATTGTAATGTCATAACAAAGCTTTTTCAATTATAATGAAGCAGTATAACGATAAGGCGCTAGACAGTTTAATGACTAGTAACAGAGAACAAGTACAAGAGTTCAATAGTACATCTTTAGGCTATTGGGCTGCTCACGAACAGTATTCCATGCATGATTTGCTACGATTTGTTGTTGAAGCTGAAAAAAATGGCTTTACAACAACAATTACAAGTGACCATTTCCATCCTTGGTGGCATGATAATGCTTATGGTAATTTTGCTTGGATATGGATAGCCGCAGCTGCAGAAAGAACAAAAAGGATGCAATTTGTTACTGGTGTTACAGCTCCAATACATCGATATCATCCAGCAATAATTGCACAAGCTTTTGCTTCACTTGATATACTATATCCTGGCAGAATAGGTCTTGGGTTAGGTACAGGAGAATCTATGAATGAAACTCCTCTTGGATTTGATTGGCCAAGACCAAAAGCAAGATTAAAGAGGGTGATTGAAGCAGCACAAATCATAAGCAAATTATGGTATACAACAACAAATAATGATAATAACAATATTAATGATATTAAAAAAACATCAAATTATGCTAATGAAGAAGAAGATGGCTTTGTATTTTAATGGTGAGTATTTTTTAATAAGAAATGCAAAACTCTATTGTCGACCAACTAGTCTCCACATACCAATCTTTATGGCTGCAGCAGGCCCAGAATCTGCTAAAGCTTCTGCAAAGTATTCTGATGGTTTAATTACATTTCTAAAAGCAAAAGAATCTCAAAAAATACTGGATGTTTTTGACAGGACAATAAAAAAGATGGCAAAGGAGATACTAATAATAATATTAGGAATTCAAAACAAAAAATAGATGAGTACAAGGTATCGTATTCAAATAACTATGAACATACATTCAACTCCTCAAAGTTTTGGCGAGCTACTTTGTTAAAGGATGCGTTTAATACAAGCATAAGCGATCCCAGAAAACTAGAGCAAAAAGCAAAGCAACAAGTTCCTGACCAAGAATTAAAAGAAAATATAGAAATCACTACTTCAATTGAGGACTGTATAAAGTCAATAGAAGAATATTTGAAAGCCGGCTCTACAAAAGTGTATAATACATAGCACTAGTCCTAATGAAATAGAGTTTATAAGAGAATTTGGAAAAAAATGCCCTATTTTCAAGAACAAGTAAAAAATAATAGATGAGATAAGACCATATTTAGTATCGAGCTAATAATACTTTCCGTACAACAGTTTTAGTCATAGACATACCCTTCTCTGATATATGATTGGGTTGATTCTCTAGCCATTTCCTCTTGAAGTTGATTGCTTTTCCATTCTGCTACAGGATTAGGATCTGCTCCCATCCATCTATCCTTTGCTTCGTCTATTTTGGCAAATGACGGTAAATTGACCCACTGTCCTATTAAAAGAGCTTCGCCTGGATTAAGAGACGGAAGCTGCTCTGTAAGATTAGTTGTCAAAGATTCGCTGGTGGAGGCTATCTGGGTTTGATCTTCTTGTTGGACAACTTTCATTATTGCCAATGAGCCTAGCTGACTCAATACGTTAGAATCAATAGAGCGGGGGCGCTGAGAAACAACTATCAAACCTACACCAAATTTTCTTCCCTCTCTTGCAACTTTTGCAGCAAAATATTTTGTATCAGTATATTCTTGTTTGGGAATAAAGACATGTGCTTCTTCAATCACCACTATTATAGGGCTTTTAAATCGAACAAAACCACCACTTCCTTCACTATGCATTTGATTTTTTGCATTCTTCCGATCAGAAAGGAGAGATTCCAAGTAGAAAGATATTGCTATGTTTGCCTGTTTTTCGTTCAACTCAAGTAAACTAATTATATTAATTTTACCTTCCTTTATCATTGCCACAGGATCGGCGGCATCTGCCTGTAGTATGTTACTGAGCCTTCTATGTGCTTCCTTGACCTTATCTCTGACTCTCTCTGCAGATGATTTATTACGCTTTTCTATTTGTTCTAAATTTTTAATATTTTCTTCCAAAGTTTGCCAAAAGTCATCTCCTGTCCTCTTCTTAAGATCATCGTCAAACGCCTTCGATAGAATAGTCTTTTGAATGTCAGCAATATCTCTAATTTCTATAACATCTGCAAATTTATCAGCAGATAATAATCTGGGATTTATTTTAGCCGGGATTAGATTTGCATTCCTGATTCTGAGACCTTTGTAGTCATCATGGTAATCAAAAATAACCATTGTTCCAGGAATTTCTGATACTGCTTTTGCAATCAATGTGACAACATTACTTTTCCCCATGCCTGTCATGGCAAGGATACCAAGGTGTCTTGTAGCCACCTTATTTATGTTAATCTTTACATCGACATCTTTCTGTCTAAGTAATGTTCCAATTCTTAGCCACTCATCATTTGTTGGATCAAAAATACTTTTTAACTCATCGGGCTTTGTCTCCAAAACCTCTGTACCCGGTATAGGAGGAATTTCTGGAAGTATTGTCTTACACTTTTTTAATTCTTCTAGAAGTCCTAAAATTTTGACATTTGCTTTATAGCTCTTGTCCCGTTTGTTTTTAGATGCAACCTGTTTACTTTCCATTGCCTCTTGAAAGTTGGAAATATTGTCACTAAGAGCATCGCTTTTGATCGAAGATGATTCAATAACTCCTAAGATTTTTTTTTGCTGTGAGCTTAGAATCATAACATATTCACCGAGACTTACTGGTCGCCTTGCTTCAAAGGTTATTTGATCTGGTTTAGTGGGCCCTACTACTATGCCTAATTCTAATGACCCATTGCAATCACTCATTTTTTTTAGAACACCTACTGTATCTTCTGTTTTTATCTATTTTAGTGAAGAACAAAAAAAGCATGCATTTGGACTACGACAAGCTACTTTAAAAAATTGATGATGATGAAATTTATCCGGAAGTATAGTATAAGACAAATCTCTTGCTGCCATTTAATAATAAGAGTTCATAAATTATCTCGTATAATATTCGCATATATTATATACATGCTCTTAGTTGAAATCCATTTTTTGTTACTAATTATTAAGAAATAATAATAGTAATAATAATAATAATAACAAATTCACCTACTGCTAATTATGTTAATAGCTCTTTAATGCGCCTTTTTCCATTTGCAATTTTTATTTCGTGTGCTATCCTCCTTCCCATGCTCATAGGTTGAGGAAAAATTAATCCTGAATAAGGTGAGCCATCAAGATAAAGATTTGTTCCTGCAACAATCCTTGCTGAAAACTCAAAAGTAACGAAGTTTCCCTCTCTGTCATACACACCTTCAAGGCAGAAAGGCCCGTTCATGCCGGGGGGAACAAGACGTTTTGCTGCTTCTACAAATCTTTCCCCCATTGCGTATACTTCACCTAACAAAGATTCTCTTAAAACTAGTGGTATATTGCCGACAACATTATATGAAGGCTCAAATTCTATACCCATCTGTTGCCTGGAAGGAATTCTTCCTATGCCATCGATATCAGATTCATATCTTCTATCTACACCCATCAATTCAATGTCCTTAGTAATAGGAGAATAAAAATATTGTAAATACACTGGCACACCCATGACATATTCCTGTATGTACAGGTCATCTTCACTCCCTATTCTTCTTTGGTCAATTAGTTTTCTCGCACCCTCCTCAAATGTCTCTTTATTCCATGCAAGGAAGTAGCCGCGTCCTCCTGCAGCTCCGTGCAATTTAACAATGGATAATTTCTCTATATCATTTTTCGATTTGACAACTTTTGGAGTCTTCAATTTTGCTTCCTCCATTAGCTTCTGTTTTAGACTTCTATCAGCTTCCCATCGCAAAATCCATTTATTCCCAAAAAATGGAACATCAATACTTTCAATCTTTTCACTGCTCATATAGGCAACCAATGTGCCAATAGGAATAACTATTGAATTAGTTTGATTTAGGCGTTTTTGACAAAACTCTTCTGAAATTTCGCTAAAGTTATCTACCATAATCATGTCATCGATGAAATTAAATCTTCTATACAGACCAGACCGTGACTTCTCACAGATTAACAATGTACGGAAACCTTCGTCTTTTGCACCTTTTAATACCTGCAGAGAACAATGGGATCCAAGGGTAGCTATCGTATATCTCTTCTTATTTATGATTTTTCTTGCCAAGATATAATTTCACTATCCTGTTAAATTAAAATACTTCGCAATGAATATACTATCTAAAATAAATAAATAAATAAATATGCATAACAAGTTAGCCCATACAGCTGAGCACGCCTTTATAGGATCACTGCAGAGGTTAGTTAACCAAACCATAAAAGTTAGCAAGGTAGAGCATAGAAAGATGGACAATAGTGTTTTTGTATCTGTTGCTCAACTTGATTTAGATCTAATATTCACAGCAGCATCTGAAGTTAATTCTCTGATAACGAACGGAAGAAAAATTGTAATTCATTCTTTTGAGTCGTTGAGCGAAGCCAAAAAAGTATTCCCTACAATGCGTGCAAATGAGGAAAGA
The DNA here is from genome assembly GCA_045808425.1 of Nitrososphaeraceae archaeon. Lineage (GTDB taxonomy): Archaea > Thermoproteota > Nitrososphaeria > Nitrososphaerales > Nitrososphaeraceae > JAFAQB01. The sequence goes on from JBJMFM010000286.1 coordinate 7,458, forward strand.
ATAAAAGAATCTAATCCCGTAAGAGTAGTAGAGATTAAAGATCATGATATATCTGCCTGTGCTATGGAGCATACAGAGGATCTTACTAACTGCGGATTTTTCCTCATAACAGGTCTATCTAAAGATGGCAATGAATATGAAGTAAAGTTTGTAGTAGGAAAAGAGGCTAGAGAAGCAGCGATTATACTATGTGCAAAGCTCATGAGGATTTGTAGTGAGATCGGCGCAAATTCAAACACAATTGAAAATACTGTGAGGAAATTGAAAATTGAAAGCGAGATCAACCGCGACAAGCTAAGAAGACTGACTAGAGAGAAACTAGGTACCATCATGCCTATTATTAACAAAAATGGCACAATATTTATTCAAGGAACATTTTCTGATTTGGAAGATGAAGAGATTCGTAAATATGTAAGTAAAAAAATTGCTGAATCAAAAAATACAGTCATATTCATTGCTAACCAAAAGAGTGATTCGGACATCAATTCTAACATAGTATTTGCAAGAACAGAAGAGATGCTGAATATAGACTGCAATCAGTTGTTCAAGCAGATCTGCAGTACTGATGGACGAGGAGGAGGCAAAGCTAATTTTATTTTAGGAGTGGTAAAGAATGAAAGGTTGCCAAGGATCATCGATGAAATTACGTATGAAATATAAATGAACTACTTTTGCATTGTCTGTGTTGTTGATGTTATTCAGTCTATACGCCCAATCCATATGATATACACTTCTACTAATGGAATTCAATGCAAATGGCGCCTTGATCAATGAGACTTAAAGCCAGTGATGAATTTTTAGAAAGTCATCTATTGGCTCTTTTTTGAGTAATTTAATCAACGCCAATGCTTGAGGAACCGAAAGCATTGGTTTCTTGAAATGGTTATCTATAGCTATTCTGGGACATGCAACCTGTATAAATGCATCTATTCCTCTGAAGACTTGAATACGCTCCTCTGTAATATCTGTCAATGCGATCAACTGTATCTTCTTTCCTAACTGCTCAAATGATTTTTTCAATTCAAGTGCTTTGACTTGCGCAAACTGTCCTTCCTTTAGGCCAATTATGATACCGATCCTCATTGCATCCAACGCTTTATATATCGATAGAACAGCCTTTTTCTGAAGGCTATCTGCAAATTCATTAACAAGTGAATATTCTCTAAAGTATGGATCCAGCATATACGTCGGTTTTCCTGTTGACATTGCTACACTTGCACAATGGAACATGCTTTGACCAAGAAAAACATATGCATCGACCTCTCTTTGATCATGGTGGGCAGGATAGAATTCACAACCGAAAATTTGTGCATCATCTAGTTGTCCCTTTCCTCTACCAATAATTATATGATATCCATATTCTTCAAAAAATTTTTTTACATAAGGAATCTGATAAAGATGCTGGCTGTTAGTTAGCAACGAGATTGATTTGTAATTCTGGTCTCTGAGACCTAACGCACATTTTCTTGCTACTTCCTCAAAGTCGGAGTCATCGTATGCATCTATCATTACTACTTTTTTGCCAAAGGTCTCCATCACCACAGTATGACCAATATTGAACAAAATTTCTGCACCCAGCATATCCGCCGCGTGAGTGTTTAGATCGCAAGATCCCCAGCATGTATCTCCTATAACATATGCAGGAATGCCAAATTGTTCTGAAATATCATTTGCAGTGTCTTGAATTTTTGGTATTAGTGCTTCAGGTCCATTAAGCGCTACAGAGATGGGTTTCCTTTTAACAATGACTTCAAATATTCTTTTCTTATCTATCCTTAGCATATTTAATTATTCACCATTAAGATAAACATTACTAAACACCGAATGTCTTTTTTCAAAAACAAAATACTATTTTCATCAACAGGCGGCTGCATATACTCATTAATCACTATTAAGATCTAATCAACCTATTGGTATTTTGATGCTATTATAAGCTTTTTTAGTACATATAATAATCCCCACTGTTAAATTTTATATCCACAATTTTCCCAATATTGTTTCATATATATATAATAACATTACATTAGGCAACAATATGAACTAATATTTATGGTTCTTGGGCTATCTATGCCGGGTTAGATCGGTTGTAGAATCAAAACCAGAGAAGTTTATCTTATCTTTCGAAATCTTTTCTTACGTGCTATAGACATTATTCTGTAGGATAATGTCCCATAAGGGTAGTAGAAAAAATAGTATATTTAGTATTAAAGATCTCACTGGTGTTCGATATTTACGGAGTAAGAATTACTAAAAATTTCTGGCCGTAGTTTACTATCAGTATTTCTATATATTACAGAGATTTTTTCACTACTTGGGTCGACAACAATTTTAAATCTTTGTATACCTTCTGTGCTATATATCTCATGCTCAAAGTTAATAGGAAAAGAGTTGTCCCTTAAGGATTCAGGAATACTAGGTTCAAACTGGATCTTATTTTCAATCATATTCAGCTTCATCCCAAGCATCATTTCTCGTACTAGATGCACATACGTAGCAACAGACCAAGCTTGAAGTATACATGAGTTAAAAGGTTCAGGTCGATCACCCCTATATGTTTCAGCGAACATGCCGTTCTCAAACAGAATTCGCTCTGCCATTGATCCAATGTAATAAAGTGCTTGCTCTCTTCTACCGTATTTAATTTCGCTTGCAGCACACCAGCCAGTGACAAGAGGCCATACAGCACCATCATGATAAAGTGTTGGATGATACTTGGGATCCATATTGCTCAATGTTCTAACCCCCCACGGTGTAGTAATATCTTCTTTCTCCATTCTTTCTAGAACGGATTCAGCTTTACTTTTATCTGCGACAGCATCAGTAAGCAAAAGAACAAGCGCGTTTGGTCTTATACTAGAATCTTTTGAACCATCTTTGCGAATCGTATCATAATAGAACCTATCGTATTCATCCCAGTATTGTAAGTCAATTCTATTTTGAAGTTGTCTAGCATACGTCAACCATCTCTTCTCACTACTGGTGTCGCCAACGATTCTTGCCAGCTCACCTCCAATTTTCAGACTCTCATAAAACAATGCCTGAATATCGTTTGCACTTTTCCTCCTATCAATATGATCCATCCACGTAGAATCCGTAATAGGCAGCTTTTCTGCAATACCTGTAAAGCCATGCTCAATTAGCCCGTCACCGTCTATGTCTTTCAAAAATCCGCAGTTAATAAGATCACTTATAGATTTCCATCTTTCATGTAGATAATTTACATTTCCGGTAGAAACTGAATATTCACGTATCGCCCAAGGGAAAAGGAAAGTGGAGTCAGCCGATCCAAAGGTACTATTATGAAGAAAAGACTTGCCACTAATTATCATTGGAAGCTCTCCTTTTGTTGCAATTGCAGATGTTCTTTTCGCTTGGTGACGAAAAAAATTTTCAAGTACTGCGAAGACAAAATCATAGTCACACATAGATAAATACCCTCTTAGTGACCAACCTGTATCTCTTGCCCAAAAGTTAGGAAACCTTGGAAGCCCCGCACAAATACCTGCACCTAGTTCATCGTATTCTGCTTTTAAATATTCCATACTTGTCTTTGCTTTTTCAAAAGCTTTAATCAATTTTGCAATAGTGGGTTCTTGCTTTGTACCTGTTGCTATCTGAAGAGTAGAACCTGAAGCAGTTTTAAAATGGTTTTTGGTATCTTCGAAAAGACTCCTGTAATTGTCCCTCATAAACCTATATTCAGTTAAGCATTCTTCAGAGCTGTTAAAGCTACCTGCAGCTACAAGTGCAATCTCTCTAGTCTTGCCTGATTCAATTTCAAGATCATATGATAACTCTAAATCATTATCAAAAGAATCTGTTAATACTTTGGAAGGTCGCAGGCTTTGGGGTGCAATACCAATAGTTCCAAAGTAGCGTGCAATACCTTTTCGAGAAGACGTCTCGATTTGCAAGCAATTATCCGCTTTAAGTAATCTGGAAAAGTTACTCTGAGAAATTGCGGCTAAGCTGTAGCTTGTAATGTTACCGTCTATAATGAAATGTACTCTAATTTTTCTTTTCCTCGGTTTGTTCCTTACACTTAACTCTCTAAGATTTACATTATATCTATCCAATAAATTAAATTCTAACATCATAACAAATCCCTTGTTGTCAATCGGAACAAATATCGTCCTTTTTACTTGCAATCCCGCCATCTCATGTCTTGTATCAAGAATTCCGTTTTCATGTCTAGAAGATATGACAAAATTAGGGAGTCGCTTACGTACTCCGTCATCTATAGAGATTTCCACTATAATTCTGCCAAATGCTCTTGCCGGTGGAACGTACAATCCTCCATTGTCATACCTTGCACCCATCCAAGTCCAATTCGCTGAGAGTCCACCATTCGATGAACATACGATATATGCCTTTTTACCAGACAATATTAGTGGAACTGTAAAGTTTTTGAAAATTGTATCTTCAAGAGTAGCAATAGATTGATGGTCGTCAATAAAATTCGAGGGAATAAATATCCTTTCTTTTTGATTATCTACATAATCACTAAAGGCAAACGGTATGATTATCTGCTCAAAGCCTTCAAGTTTACTCAAGATGACAACCTTATGCTTACTTTCTTCTTTTAGCGCTGCTTCATTAATTACTAAAAACCTTGCACTTTGAAATGGCTTAAATGAAATAGGTCTGTCTTCTGATAATATTGAGGCATTAACAACATCCTCTGAGGTCGCAATATAAATAGACTTTTTTGAAACCGGAATTTCATCTAGGTAAATATCAAGAGATACAATATTTCCGCCTAGAGGAACCGGAGGATTTAGCAGTGAGAAAATAAACCCATGGTGCAAGTTCTCACCATTAACTATTGTTACATTTTTTAAACTTCCCTGAATATACGAAAGTATAGTATGCGTTTTGTCGATTGTTCTTACCATCTAGATCCCTTCTTCACCGTTACTCTTGAATGAGTACTGCACCTAATTTTTCACTGTAAAAATAGTTATTAATACCATGGCTTCTATTTGATATAGCCTGCGTCAAAAAAAGTTAACAATGATGTAACATATTAACGTACAAATACCTGGCAAGCTATATCATCCTATGTATCTATGTATCCAACACGATTAACAAGAAGGAGGAACTATATGTAAAGTCAGTGAAGTAAAGATAGAATCTATTACATTTATCATAGATCAATACATGGTTAAAGGCGAAGCGTCAATTAATAAAAATAATTCAACACAAACGCCATAGGGGACAAATAGTTAAACATGATACTATAATTAAAAAATGTCATTTGACGTCAATCGGGAGGGTATCTGTTGAATATACAGGGCCAGTCAGGGTAATGGGAATAATAAATGTAAGTCCCGAATCATTTTACAAGAATTCTATCAAAATAGGCATTCAAGAAATCTCTAAAACAGCCATAGAGATGCAGGAGAGTGGAGCCGATATCATTGATATTGGTGCAATGTCTACTGCCCCATATCTCGAAACTGTCATACCACTTGAAGAGGAGATAAGAAGACTGAAATTTGCAATAGAAGCAGTAAAAAGCAGTTGCAACCTACCCATTTCCATCGATACGCCAAGATCCGTAGTGGCCCGAGAAGTTATCAAATACGGCATTGATGCCATCAACGACATTACTGGATTAAAATATGATAAGAATATGGGATATCTCATATACAAATCCCAATTACCAGTAATTATTGGCGCATTTGATGGCAATCAATCATCTACCTTAGGCAAAATATCAGACACAATAAAAATACTCAGACACAGTCTAGTTATAGCAAATAGATCAAAGATTGACGAGAATAACATAATCATTGATCCATCAATTGGCTTTTTCAGGCAGGAAGGAAAAAATCCATTTTATACAAAGATCAGAGACATACCATGGTACATACGCGATATAGAAACTATCTCGAAGTTAAATAAACTTAAGGTCTTTTCAAGACCGATCTGTATTTCGGTATCCAGAAAATCGTTTATAGGCAATTTGCTTAATCTAAAAGTTGAAGATCGTCTGATTCCATCAGTGGTTTCAGAATTAGTAGCAGTATTAAATGGCGCAAACTTGATCAGAACACACAATGTTAAAGAGACAATACAGGCTCTCATAATGCTAGAGCTGTTACATTGAGGCCTAACCTCTCTTAACCAAAATTGTTACCTAGGTCTTTGACTGACTTGCAATTATTAACTTATTTTTGCTTAATGTAAGAATGACAAGATTATTTAACATTAACCTTCTGCGTAAATCCCTGTCTATAGTTGCTACTGCACATTTATGAGTTATAGCATAATCGATTATGGCCTCATCAACATGGCGTGACTTTAAGACATTTACGACTTTAAATTTAGAAAATGACATTTCAATTGCAGTTTTTACCATTCTTGATCGCTTTGGCCCAGTTTTGTGTTCCAAATCCTTTAGCTCAGATATCACAACGTCAGGAATTAAAAAATTCAATTTGCCAAAGTAGGCTTCAATTTTATCAATTTGCCCTATTGGTGTAGAAACAAAAACCATTAAGAAGCTTGTATCACAGATGACATCCATTTTTATGCTGAAATACCTACACCAATTAGCCTCCATCTATCTGCAATCCTTCTACTGATTGCAACTCGATCCCTAGGCATCATACACACCGGTTTCTTCAATTTTATCTCTATTTTACCATCTCTTGAATTGGTAACTGTTCCAAGAATTGCTGCAGTCCCAATGTTTAATCTCAGAGGTTCCCTTATCCTTACAGGTTCGACTTTGATCATATCTTGTGTTCCTACTGCCGTTTCAAAAAGATGGACTTCTACTGTAATCTCTTCTATGTCATTTGGAAGGACATTAGGGTGACCAACAACTGATCCAATAAGGGAATCGCTTTTGACAAAAGTCGGATCTAGTTTTGTTCCTAAGGCAATAAGTCCACCCGGTCTAACTTTCTCTACTAGACCAGCTCCTGTTCCAAGTGTGGCAATGTTTGAAGTGATCGGTTCATATTTGCCTTTTTTCTCATCTAAAAGGCCTGGACGAATTTCAACTTCTTCTCCTATATTAAATTCTCCTTGAAGCAGGGCACCACCAATTGCACCTCCTTTGATATGTTTTACTGGGATTCCCGGCTTGTTAATGTCAAATGATCGTAAAACATGCATTATCGCTCCCTTTGCCCTTGTTCTTGTGGGTGTCTTGATATTGTTTTCAATTGCTTCAATTAATGCATTAATACCTAGCTTGTGCTGTGCTGAGATAGGAATAATTGGAGCCACATCTGCCACACTTCCTTTTACAAAATCTCTAATCTGTTCATAATTCTCAAGAGCACCTTGGTATTCAGTCAAGTCAATCTTATTTTGTACAATTACTATTTGGTGAATTCCAAGAACCTGAAGCGCAAGTAGATGTTCTCTAGTTTGGGGTTGAGGGACTTTTTCATTTGCAGCGATTACTAAAATAGCCCCATCCATCAAAGCTGCGCCAGACAGCATATTTGCCATTAGACTTTCGTGCCCGGGGGAATCAACAAAGCTTACAACTCTTGATAACTCACTTTTTCCTCCACAATTTGTACAAGTTGGTTGACTAGAATAGCAGATAGGAGGTGGGCAACCGGTGCACTTATAAAAAGCTGCGTCGGCATAACCAACTTTGATGGTAATGCCTCTTCTCAATTCTTCACTATGTGCACTAGTCCATACGCCAGTAATAGCTTCAATTAACGTGGTTTTACCATGATCTACATGTCCAGACGTGCCTATGTTAATACTGGGCTGATATCCAAATTCCTTAACATACCAATCTGGTAAAGTTTCCTTCCAATGCAATGTTAATCGTAAATTTCTTTGGGGATATTAAGGTAATTGCATTTCAGAGACCTTTTAGTTAGTTGTTAAACTGAACATATATACTGATCAGTAATAATGTCTTCTTTATTCAGGCTATTCTTTCTTCGCAACTTCTTTGTTGATATCTGCTTCTCCTTCCTTTACAGGCAAGCTGCCATCAACTAAGGCGCAATTCAATTGGTAAATCTCTTCAGTTACCATGTTTCCTCTGACCAGCTTTCTTATTCTGTGTCCCCCTCCAATATTCTTAATACCTATTCCTTTAGAGAGCAGGACATATTTTTTCACTCCGCCATGTACGTCAGGGCGCATAGGAGTACCTGATTTGTCACTTCCTCCTGTAACCTTCATCTTGCCTCCTGTAATGCCTATAACCGAAGAGTCAATGATATCTCCAATCTTTGATCCAAGCAATGGTTGTGCTGATCTGTCCTTTAACTCCTGTGAAATACTTTTTCCCTTAGAATCAGAGATTACAAGTTTAAATTGAGCCAAAGTAGAAGTCAAGCAGTGTATGTCTTTAATTAACCTTTGCGCCCTCTGAACAAGGCTTCCCAACTTTGTATCAATCACTACTTGGCCAGAGTGTTACTTTTGTGTTATTTTTATACGACTTTTCATTCAGCTTGAGATATGGATTTAATCAAACTCCACATAGTAATGACTTTTTTGTCTATTTCATACTCGCCTTCAATTTACTATAAGGGTTAAAACTTCTAAAAAGCTGTCAAGTTGCTCGACAGTGCACATTTTTTATAAATTTTATTGCACTATTATAGATATCTATAAGAATAAAGTTTAAAATATCTTTTGATTCAGTATCTTATGCTGTGAAATGTGTCCGAAAATAATGTCCAAAGAAAAGGATATAGAATGTCTTCGCTGCGGCTTTATAATGGCATACATTCAAGCATGCCATGTTCGCTGCAATAATTGTGGCTCTGAGTTAACATGCTCAGATAAAGGTAGCTTTTGGTAATAATGCATATACACTGCAGAAGAATAAAGAACATTCTTCATTCTTTAAAAGAATTATCAACTCCATAACAAACTGACTATTGCATTTATTTACAAATTTTCTTCAATTCAACAGATATTTCAAATAAGAACAGTTAAGAATGCTTTATCAGTCTAGTTATTCTTACCAATTCGTTTGGAAATCATCAGCCATACTTACTGCTCTTCCTTTCATTATCTCAATATACTCATCGTATAAAACATGAAAACCACATTGTTTGCACTCTACTTCAGACATATCTTCTTTGATTTCTGCTCTTTTTCCACACTGTGGACACTTTGCTTCAATAACCATAATCATAGCTACTTTGGGTGGAATATCTACATTCCTCTCTATTTAATAGACACTCCTTGGCTATCTGTGTGCGAACGTACAAACATGAAGAAGATGATGAAATGATTCCATTTTTAGTTAGTTTATAATATCAACCTTTCGACAAATCATTCTGTCTCAGAATCAATGCCATATATAACGCTTGTACCTTTACTTTTGATTCACTTTAGTTTCTCCTTATACAGTAGCCTTAAATTTTTGCTATCTTCATCATATCTGTTAATTTGACTTGCATTCCGTAACGATCCTCTTCTCTTTTCATATGGTTATATATCATTAATAAGTCGTAGACATGTCTTACCATATTGAACTTGCCTGCTATCTTCATCTTAATAAATTTGAAGACCAGTGCATAAATTTTGAACCTATTTAACACCGCTTCCCTATAGGATTTTGTATCACACAAGTGTTGGATGAATAATTCTGCACACCATGTTGCAGGAATAATTCCTTCTCCAAGCAATGAATATACAGTGCCTATAGATTCGCCTACACCAACTGATTTTCTATTATCTGTAAATGGTTCACATTGTACTGGTGGACTAATTCGAACAGGTCTTCCAACTTTCTTTATAACTTCGCACTCGTATTTTCTTAGAAATTCATCAACGAATTTGTTATTACATTTTCTTTCAAAATCTCCTGCTCCTATATGTGCATAACCGTTGCCAAGTGGAAAATACCAGAAATAACCCATCATGGAAGGAAACGCCTTCAAATAAAAGTCATCGAATGGAGTCTTGTCTAAATCGTACCTTACTTTATATTGTACACACGGTATCCACATTTCATTTTCTAGCTTTGGAAGGTAGTTTCTATGAAACCCAGTTGAATCAATTATGATATCAAAATCTGATTCAAGATTCTCCTTTTTTGGTACTTTGCCAAATTCAATTTCTGTGCCTTTTATCATGTCTTGAATTAGTTTTAATTTGTCATAGGCAACCATCCCCTTTAGGCAAATATCTATATTATTATTGTTATCACCACTATTGCTACCTCTACCGCTGCCAATATCTACCTTCATATGTCTTCCTTTATGCAAGACATAATCATCAAAACATATACCGCAATTTTTTACTAAAGATGACATGACATTTTCACATGTAGCCCATGCACAAACGGCATCATGCTGGGCTTCTGCCATTCTTTCAAAGCCTACTACTCGGTTATCATGATCATCGCTCAGTTTGTTCATAAGATAGGCCCCTGCAACCCCTATGCCTACGACTGCAATTTTCATTTGATAACAAAGAAGATATTTTTACCTTTAATAAAAAGATTAACAAAGTTGATATTATCGATGACATATGTGTGTCTGATATAATAGAAGGCAGGAGAGTTGTCAAAGGAGATTCGGATGCCAGGATCTGCTCGAGCTGGGCTGGCATTATTGTTTATAGGAGCCATATTTGTAGGGATGGGAACCTATCTTAAAAGAGGATCCTTTGAACTTTATGGGTTGATAATGGCTATTGCAGGACTTTCAATATATTTAATTTCGTCAGTTGTTGTTGCTAGGAATAGGAGAAAGATAAGAGAAACACGAGGAAAGTAGCTATAAATAAGTATATATGTTATTCAATGTAAATTGCAGGTTTAAAAGGTCTAGCAAATTTTGCTTTTGATTTAGGGTCATATTTTTTTGATAAATTATAATCATCACCTTCCGTTACCTCTTCGCGATAGATAATTATCCGAGCCTGTGGATTTCCACTTTCCAAAGATAATAATCTTTTAGCATCAGTTAGAGGCAATATTTCATCAAAGTCATCTCCTAATTTCAATCTTCTATTTCTTGTTTCAATCGAATCCGATAAAATATCTTCTACCATTTTTCTTATCAAGTTTGGATTACTCTTTGATTTTGCCGCTGTCTCTGGATTAGTTACAAGTTCTTTCATAAGATCCGAAAAATTAGTTTTGTTTTCTAACAATATGCTTGCAAGTATTTTTTGATAGATCTGTCGTTTCCATCGCGATGAAGTATAAACAACAATCTTTGTAGGAGTTAGCTTCGTAACTCTGACGATTTTTTGAATATCAAATGTCAAGTTCATAATTACATGTTCTGATTCTTCTGCTACTGGATCTTTTTTATCATAGTCTACTTGTGGCCAACCTGCAAGAATAATCGATTTTGATGATGGTTGTAAAATATCATTTTTATTACTGTCCCAGCCAATTTTTTCCCAAATTTCCTCACTTATGAATGGAGCGAATGGAGCAAGCATTCTTATACGTTTCTCGAGAAATACGCATAAAATATCAAAAACAGAATTTTCTCGGCCTTTGGTTCTGATTCTCTTTTGATACCACTGTAAGTCGCGATCAAGTGAATATAGTATAATGTGTAACGCTTCCCTAACTCTTAATTTATCCATGGATGTTGTAATATCTTCAATAGCATACTGCAATCTACTGATAATCCATCGATCTTCTAATTCTGTTATTGTATTTTCTGCATTTGTCTTCTCTTTGAGTTTTATATTCGCATTTCTTCTCTTGTTATTCTTCTCTTGTGACTGCTCCAATGCCATGTTATAAATATCATATAGCTTTGACTGTATTCCCCTTACTGCATCGAATGAAAAGTCAGCATCTTGTAAGAGCTCTGCAGAGATCAATATGGCCAAACGAATTGCGTCGACGCCGTACTCTTTGATAGCAGAGCGTAGTGGAATAATATTTCCGAGTGACTTTGACATTTTCTTTCCTTCCATTAATACTGAGCCATTGACGACAATTTTCTTAGGCCAGTTCTCCTTCCCAAAAATTGCTACATGGTTAAAAATAAAGAATGATAGATGATTTGGAATAAGATCTCTTCCAGAATGCCGTACATCTAAAGGATAAAAATAAGAGAACTCATTACGTATATCCTCAATTAATCTTTTAGAGATTTTACATTCTGTAGCAACCTGGGTCACATCACCTTTTCGTAATAGTACATAATCAAAGAAGGAGTCTTTCAGATGTTCTGCATTAATTGTCATATTATTCTTATCATTATTCACATTATTGACATATTTAGCAATAATATAATATGCCATGTATATAACAGAATCAGACAGACTTTCAATAATCCAACCTTGATCCCATGGCAATTTGGTACCAAGCCCTGTTTTTCTTGCACAGGCTCTTTCCTTTAGCCAATCAATTACATATTCAAATTCCTGCCTAAGTTCTTCTGGCACTATATCCATTCGGTTAAGACATTGATGTGCTAAGCATTTCCAATCTTTATTGCCGTAATTTATGAACCACTGATCATCCAATAGTTTAACCATACACTCAGTACCACATCTGCATTTAACAGGCTTGTTTACCAATTCAAACATTATATCCCCGTAACCAGCTGCAATAATGTCCTTCTTTATTTTCTCTTTCGCCTCTGGTACTGATAAACCAGCATACTTGCCAGTATTTGAAGACATTTTGCCTTTGTAAAATTCGTGCGAGTACAGCTCATTAGTAGCCTCTTCCAGATATGGATCCTCTGGATTCTTTGCTTTGAATTTCTTTAAAATTTGTGCTGCAGGTATTATTGTAGTATCATTATCATCACTTGAATAGCCTTCTGATTCGATTACAGTTATAGGCTCTATTATTTTTTCAACATTCAATCTGAATTTATTGTTATTGGCAACAAAAATATTGCGTTTTAGATCCTCTAGGGCGTGATAATCATAAGGCGCATGCGCTGGAACAGACATCACAATTCCTGTTCCACTCTGAGCTTCGACGAATGATGCGGGATATAAAGGAATAGAAGTTTGTTTGATTGGATCTTTAACGTATTTGCCAATTATTTCTTCTCCATTTATAGTAGACTCTATTGTAACTTTATGATTTAGAAGCTCTAATTTTTTAGCTGCATCTTTGCTAACAATCCATAGTTCATCATCAACTCGTATTCTGACATATTCGATTTTCGGATTGATCCACAAGTTAGTGACACCATAAATAGTTTCTGGCCTCAAAGTTGCTGCTGGAATTACTATACAGCAGTCGTCATGATCATCATCTTCTAATCTAAATTTAATTACTGTGTATTCATTAAAGTCCGGTTCAACATCTCCAATTGTATCATGCTGGCTAACAGGATTTTCGTCTTTTGGACACCATCCAACTGGATGTGAGCCTTGGATTATCAATCCTTTTTTCAACAGGGTTCTGAACTGCCATGAAATGAACTTTGAGTATGCCTTATCTATAGTAGTAAACTCACGTCTCCAATCTATAGAGTAACCCATTTCCTTCATTACAAGTTTGATCTCATTATGAAAGTAGTTGGCAATCCTTACAGGTTCAGTAAAGCTTTCTATTATTTGATCTGAAATATGAAAGATTTTACGAAACATTTCTAAAAGTTCTTTATCCCCTGATGCAACTCTCCTAGACATTCCTAGGATGGGCGTTCCTGTATAATGGAAGCCCATTGGAAACAATACGTTGTATCCTTTCATTCTCATATAACGTGCGTGAGTGTCAGCAAGAGTGTATGTTCTTCCATGTCCAATATGTTGAGGAGAGTTTGGATAAGGATAAGCTACAGTTATGAAATATTTTCTCCTCGCAAAATCTGCATTAGACTGGAAGATTTCTTGCTGATCCCATCTTTGCCTCCACTTTTCTTCAATTAAATTCCAGTTTGTTAATATCCTTGCTTTTTCATTATTAGTTGCAGAAGTGGTTGTACTTTTCATACTTTTTGTCATTCTGCTATACTTTTAATAATTGATTCTTCTGCTGAAAGTAGGACTTTCCTTATTTTTTCCTTAACCATACTATTATTACCATCACTTCCTAATCTACCGCCACCCTGACCAAACTTTTCATCTCCTCCTCCTGAACCTCCCAGTTGGCTGCACACCATCTTTGCTATTATGCCAGCCTTGATTTTCTTCCTTGCTCTTTCACCAACAAACACCACCATCCGCATTCCCTGAGCTTTTGAGATCAGAGCAACATAGATTAGAGAGGGATCATTTTCTATAGATTTTTCACCAATAGCAATATGATATTCATCATCAAGTTCGTTGTCGTACACAGTGTAAAATTTGATATCATCTAGTGGTAGCTGCTTTGCGTTGACAGAAACCGACTCTGCTATGTAAGGAGCAACTTTTCTGAGTAGTGCCTTGATTTTTCTCCTTGCCGCTTCTGCATCATCTATGCTCCTTTGGGATGATTCAACTACATTTTCCTTGCTTGAATGTAAAGACAACGCAATAGCGTTAAGCTGGTTTTCCTGCTTTTGTATATAATCTATCGCTGCTTCTCCAGCGACAAACTCTAATCTCACCACTCCATCCTGTATTCTTTCAGCTTTTGTAATTTTGATAAGCCCTAATTCACCAGTTCTCCTGACATGTGTTCCACCACATGCCTCAATATCCCATCCATCAATGTTTACAATTCTGATATTGTTTGTGGGAACAGCACCCCCCTGGTATATTCTAAAGGAGTATTTCTGTTCAGCATCACCGCGATCATATGTCTTTATAATAACAGGCAAATCTTGTCTAATTACCTTGTTAGCAGTTTTCTCAATTTTCTCAACTTCTTCTCTATTCAGAGCGGAATGGTGAGTTATGTCGAGTCTTGCATATTTTTCTTCCTTAAATGCAGAGTTCTGCCAAACCCATGATCCAAGGTTCATCCTAGCAGATGTATTAAGTACATGAGTAGCGGTATGATGCTTAGTAATTAGGTTACGCCTTCGGTCATTTACTATTCCATGCACGGTTTCACCTTCAACAAAACTTCCTGTATTTTGCATTTTATGAACTACCACATCTGCTTGCTTTATAACGTCAATCACATTTATGCCCTTAATCTCGCCTGAATCTGGCTCTTGACCCCCTCCGCGAGGATAAAACGCCGTTTGATCTAATATGATATATTTCTTGTCTACAACCCTGATGACCTTGCTGGTAAATTCACTTATTGAGACATCTTGATAGTACAATAATCTTGTAGGTAAAACACCATCTAAACCATAAATTGTCTTTTGATTCTTTGCTGATGTTTGAGCTATATGAAGTTCAGCAAGATTAGTGTAAAAGCTAGATGGTATATTTTCTATTGCTCCTACTTCCATCAAAAAGTCTGGAGTAATACCATCAGATTCATACATTCTGATAAGATCATTGACCGTGACTTTCTTTTTAGTGGTCTTGATAGAAGTAGCTATTGCATTCATCCTTTCCTTTGAACCAATATATCTACCAGATTCTATTTGCAAGATCGTTCTGATATCTTCTCTATGTTCCTCAAGTTCAGGATACATTTGTTTCAGATAATCAATATGCATGTCAGTAATATCTTCAAGTTTTATATTCCAACCAAGTCTTTCTAAAATCGAAAGTGCTCTTCTCAAGATTACTCGGAGATTATAACCCCCACCTACATTAGAGGGTAGGGCTCCGTCTGAAATCGAAAATAATAATGTCCTGCTATGATCTGCAATAGTGTAAATTGCCTCGTAAGGAGTAATTATTTTTGCAAGATCTTCATATGATATTCTTAATTCTTTAGCTAGAAGTGATTTTAATATCTTTATATCACCACCTGTGTCATCGAGCTTAGTAGATACTGCTCCAAAGTATTTGGAGAGAATATCTGAATTCCCAAAAGTTCCCGTGTTATCAATCAGCTTTTCTATAACCGGACCAAAAGAACAATCATAACTTGTTGGTGTTCCCATTGTAATCCATGAAAATCTCTCGAGTCCTGCACCCATATCGATTATCCTATTGGCCATTCTACCATAGTTACTTTCATTTCCTTCAAATTCTGTAAATACAGCATTGCCTAGTTCAAGTCCACAAACAAAGTATTCCAGGGAATAGCCAAATGCTCCTGCACCCATCCATACATCTTCTACGAAAGTAATTTCTTGCGGCTTTATTCCAAATGTATTTGTAAGCAAGTTATAGTCTAGATCAATACACCTGTCTTTCCAGTAACCACCAGAAATGTCTGCATTACAGGTCTGTCCAATCATGCAAAAACTTGTATAGTGTCTGCCACTAAGGCCTACCTTTTCAATGTCATTGAAGCGCAAACACATTTGTGGAACGAGAAGTGGGTTTGAAGGTATCTCGAAGATTACCTTATTTCCAATAGTTCTTTGAAAATCGACAATTGACGCTACCGTAAAATATAGATCATCACGCCACCTGCATACTACAGGATATCGACTGATTATCGAGTGACCAGTAGATCCAAAATATTCCTTTGTATACTTCCAAGCATTAACATAATCAAGTCGCTTATCTGTTGGCGGTTTGCCTATAAAACTATATTTTTCATGGTCTGGACAAAGTGTCCTATCGACAAGAGTCCAAAAGAACTTGCCGCAGCTATTACATTTCTGTCGTTTAAAACCTATTCTGTCGAATAATGAAACTTTATAGTATCTGTCTGGATCAGATGAAAAAAGATGAGCAAGTTCATTTTTTTCCAATGCTTCTTCCTATCGTCAGCAAAATATAATATTAATGCTTGCTTATATCGGTATTATAGTTGATTAGATACCCATAATGTGATGTCTAAGACGAGTACAACTATTTAGATACATGTAAATAATTCCAGTGAATTTTGGTTCCAAACATCGTCTAATGCTCATGAATCTTAAGAAGTATATGGACATGCATAGGATTGCAATTGATTCTGATTTACGTAAAGATCTAATTACTGAAATGAGAATTGCTACAGCAGATGAACATTTATCGCTAGAAAAAACTAAAGAGCAAACCTATGATCTTTTAGACTCATTTAGATTAGCTGTATTCTTTATCAAGTAATAAGATAAAATAATGTTAATTAATAGCACAAGGCTAAAGAAGAGCAGCAAAAATTAGTTCAAGACTAAAAGATGAATCGGTATGATCACAATGGAAAAAACAGAAAAAGCGTTATTTAAGGTAGTCGGAATGTATTGTATATCATGCAAACCACTTGTAGAGAAGCAACTGAGGAATCAGCAAGCAGTCAAGAAAATTGATATTGATTATATGACAGATAGTGTTATAGTTGAATTTGATCCAACATTTATAACCAAACAGGAAATAAAGGATAGGCTAGAAAAATCTGGCTACAAGTTTATTAGGGTAGCAAGTGTAAAATAGTGATATAGTTATTCTACCATACAGGCAGAAAGGATCTATCAGCATAGTTGTTATCAGTATCGGCTACAGTTTTATTATTAAAAGCAGCAAAGGATTTAATCTCATATTTTAGTGCGTTAGACAAACATGAGGTAGCATACAATCAAATTATCTAGACTCTACATTATAGTACATGCACATATATCGGCAGTGATTATTATTATTATTATGTTGTAGCTGCGACGAAGTTTTCTTTGATATATTTCTTCAGCCTTTGTGCATCACTATTACTTACAAATATATCGTCTTGGAATACATTCTTCTTCTTCCCTCTAGCTACCCTTATTTTGATAACACAAGCTTCTTCTTGCGACTTTGATGGAACTATTTCCATCCTTAACTCTGGCCCCTTTGCCATCATGCCTCTTACACCTTGGCCTAGCAGAACATCATCACTATTTCTATCTTTACGAGGTGCAGCAAATTCTAAATTAAATCTGTTAATTCTATCTTCTATCTCAAGCTTCAGTCTGTCATCTTTATTCTCATTTTCAATCTTCAAAATATATTTCTGAAGGCTTTCAATTTCAAGTACCTTACCGATAGGAGTATTTTCATCATATATTTGACTTTGTTGTACTTCTTTCTCAGTCCAAATCATTCCTTCTTTGGCTACTGTTATTCTAAATTTGCCACTATCTCCAGTGACTCTAAGATGCTCATCTATTACTCTTTGAAGTTCGTCAGTTGTCATAGCCTTCACAGGACCTCTAAACCACTGATTTGACGCTTCTTCAAAGTCCAGCAATCCCCTATAGTGAACTATGTAGCATTCTTTTGCATTCCACCTTCTTACTAACTCGTAAGCATCGGATACAGAGATTATTCCTGTCTGGGGATGGGGATTGTAACTTTGAGTGCCTAAAATAAGTAGATCCGGATTCCAAAACAAATTTGGATCTGCATTAGGTAATGAAAGAAAATCCCAGCCAATTATTATTTTTTTATCCAGCAATTTTACTATGTAGATGACAGAACCAGGCGGGGAATTATCGCCATGATCTGCTAAAATTGGTGTTACTGAAAATGGACCTACTTCAGAAGTTAGGTCTGGCTGTACTATATTAAACGATACTCTATTGTTATTATTAGTTGTTTTTTCCGATAGTTGTGGGAACTTTTTGATAACTTGATCACGACATTCCATAGTACAGAATATCTTCAAATTCTTATTACTTCTCGACTCGTCAACTTTGTTCACAAGCATAGGTAGTTCTTTAATATGATCATCATGTGAATGAGTTATTAATAGAGCATCAGGAATAAATGACGATGAATTAAACCCGAGGTCAGAAGTACCTTTTTCTATACTCTTAACTATGCCTTGACCTATGTCAACAAGCATATGAAAAATTTTTTGGTCTGTTTCAACTCTAGCAAATAGTGAACAAGAAGTGTTTGTACTTATACCTTGTCTTTTTATCTCTGCTGCCCTTTCTGACTTTTCCTCACTACCTAGAGTCGAGATATCCGGTAGTGTGCCATTAATCCTTACTACTAGCTGACCTTCTATAACCTTTTTAGCGGAGGAAACTTGTGAATTTAACATATTAATATTACAAAAATGAGTCAGTTAAACTTAATGGTTAGATATATCCAATATTTTGAAATGAGATTATATTTTTTTATATTTCTTATAGATTTGTCAACAGCAGCAATTTATCAAATATATTATATTAACGCACACTCCACCAGCCATCCACGACTATTGAAGCTCCAGTTAACTAATCTTTGATATTAATTCTTTAACAACTACATCTACCTTATGTCTCAGGATGTATTCTGGTGGGGTCAATACATCCAAAAGTTAATACATCTCTAGCAGCGGGGAGAGATTTCTGATTCTGATTTGGGAGGCTCACCTCCAAGCATTTTGTGTATAGTCTTGAAGGTTATTCCACTTCCATTAAAAGTTGTACTAAGTCTTGTCTTGACATCTGCGCTATATGGTGCAATAACAGAAATTCTTGGAGTACTAATTCCAAGCCTTAGGAATTCATAATGAGCAGGGTTGTCACAGGAACTACACTTGACATAAAGAAAATTAGTGACGAATAATATTTCTTGCTGCGCTGCGAAGAGTTAAATTTAAGTTGGAAGCGCTAACCTAGATGCTCACTCTTCTAAGAAGTCAGACGTAATAGCAAACCGTTAAAGCAAATATTGTAATATATACATTTCAAGGTCAATAATAACAAGATGACAAAGAAAAGGACATCCAAGGCAAGGACAAGAACAAGAAGCAATGTTTCGACATCCTCAAGACGAAAAGGAAAAAGACTTACATCTGCTCAGAAGCTTACCTTGCACTTAAATGAAGCTTTAGCTATAGAAAACGCAGCAGTACAAAGACTCCAGTCACGAATAAAACAGACCAAGATAGAAAATGTAAAACAACGACTTCAAGCACACTTAGAAGAGACAAAAGGACAGCAGGATAGATTAAAACAATTGATTTCAGATCTTGGTGATGGTCAAAAAAGTGCTGCTACTAAGGATAAAGCACAATTGCCAATTCCTACTCCTCCTAAATCATTAACAAACATACTCAGAAGAACGATGACTTCTGCCGAGTCGGAGCTCAAAGCAGCTAAAGAGGATGCAATAGTAGAGAATGCTGAAATTATACTCTATGATATGCTTACGCATTTAGCAGAGAGGATGAATGCAGCTAATGCAATAGCTATTCTATCAGAAAGCTTATCAGAAGAAAGAGCTATGGCTGATTGGATTAAAACAAATACGCCTGATATGGTTGCACAACTTTGGCCTGAGATTGAGGCTTCTATTGCCACGGTAGAAGGAGAATAATAATAACCTGTGCTACACAAGTTATTGTATTACGAACCTCTACAAGACTCAAAGCCCCAAATTTCTAAAATAGGAAAAAGGGATAATCAATCATTTAAAAATTGTGTAATTGATATAACAATTAAGTGATTTCCGTGGCAGTTTAGAGAGATCTATAGTAATATAAGTCCTCGCCAAGGAAGTGCTACTCCTCTGATTCTCCATATTTTTCTCTATCTTTTTAATTTTTCTTCAAGCTGTACGATCTTTTCTTCATACGCTTTTTGT
Source organism: Nitrososphaeraceae archaeon (assembly GCA_045808425.1). Classification (GTDB taxonomy): domain Archaea; phylum Thermoproteota; class Nitrososphaeria; order Nitrososphaerales; family Nitrososphaeraceae; genus JAFAQB01. The sequence goes on from JBJMFM010000286.1 coordinate 27,882, forward strand.
CGAAGTCGAATATTCTGATTCGGTGTGCTACTCTTCACTCCGCATACAGAACACACCATATCCCAAGACTGTGTGTCAGGTTTCCAAGTATCAAAATCTATATCCATGAAATATCCTGATTTGTATTCTGAATTACATTCTGGACATTTAACCAAAAGATTTCCATCATGTCCATATCTGGGTTGTCTCATGTATGGAATATTAGGTCTATCATAGAACCATTCTTGTTCTAAATTATCCAACTCTATTTTTTGTGATTTTGCATGAGCTGCAATTCCTGAACTGCCATGATTGCTTACTACAAGATGTTCATAGAATCGATAGTTATTTGTGAATGTTTGTCCACAATCAGTACACCATTTCCCACCATCCATGAGGTACGGATTTATATGCCATGGCACTTCTCGCCCATCTTGTGTTGTATATCTCTCATGTCCAGTTTCAGATAGGTGATCACCCATTCCTGCCATCGAATCAATTTTTTTATTGCATGTATTACATGTAATCATTTCTTATCATCTATGGCATTTTGAATGATCTTCATCTACATGTTAACTGTAGTCTGATAATTGTTATTTGAAAAAGTATTATTCCTCTTTATCATAAGTAGATGATTGACCACATTAGGACAGGATTCGCTGTTATCGGTTAACGTAGCTGTTCTAAATGATATTTCATCCATTTATATCACCTGAGATGGATATTCATCTTCTCAATTCTTAACTTTACCCTAATTTTTAGCATACAATTAGCTATACTAGCTCACTGTTTTAATTTTTACTAAAGAAATAAATTTGCTAGATCCTTAGTAAGGAATACATTAAGAAATACGAATCTACAACTAACAAAGTGTTTTGAGAAACCAGAGTGAGTTTATTACTTTCCAATCCTTCTCTCTAATAGATTTATGTATTTTTTCTGCGCCACAATTATCTTAAAGAATACGGTCGTATACTGTTCTGTCCATCGATCAGTCTCTCTTCTGTAAAGTAATTCTTCAATGACAGTTTCGTCCTTTGAAGCTTCTTGCATTATTTGGAATGCTGACGGCACTAGCTGTAGCACTTGTTTAACGCGAGAGTCTACCTCGTGTCTTGCGTTATCTAGCTCCTCGTCTGAAACGTTTTTGCTCATGTGTCGGTTCCTTAACATGTTTATTATATATCTTCACAACAAGATGTTATTCCATGCTCACCAAGACAAGATTTAACGCATATTGCGTTTCTATTTGTATTTGATAAAATAAATGACCTTTCGCCTTAGAACTTAGACAGTGTGTTTGACTATAGTATATGAAACGATGATGTTTTTAACAAGAAAATATACTAAAGCAGAGAGATAACATCCAGTTGTATTGAGGATAAACCAACTGTTGCATACTGCTATAGAGCTTGTATAACCTGTCATCCTGTATTTGGCCTTGAACTCATTCTAAGGATTGTATTCTTATCATATA
>JBJMFM010000287.1:0-10279 GCA_045808425.1 Nitrososphaeraceae archaeon
AGAGCTATCACAGTAGCTACTTCCTGCAAATCATTTGAAGCAGCTGATGCATCAGCTTGGAATTTGAGTGTACGTACTTCTAGCTGTATTACTTGTTCAGCAAATGGTATTATATAGTGTAATCCTTCTCCTAATACTTTATTTTCAACAGCTCCTAAATAAAGAACAACTCCTCTATGGCCTGCTTGTACTACAACTACAGATTGAGACATTACTACAATTATTATAATAAATGTCACTATTCCTGCTAGTATTTTTAGCTTATTTGATCCCAGAATAGACCTTGATGGACTTGGTGCTCTTCTATATCCATATGGATTTGAATCAGAAGTCCCCTTGAAAGGATTTTTCATAAAACTACCTATATATAATAATAATTGGAATCGAAAGGCAATTTAAGTTTGCGGTCTTGATACATGACTTATTAATATAGTAGCACTACCAATAACACTGTCATCTAACCGGTTTCTTAGCACTAATCGTTTTTGCGCATGCCCTAATCTCTTGATATTGTAGAAGATTTGGCTTTCTTTTATCAATTTATTCTATTGTGCTTGACAGTATTATGTCGTCAGTTCCTTTAGTAGTGGGCTGAAGAGCCTCTTCTGGCAATTGGAATAATAATTTACTCCACTAATTGCAATAGGATTTTCTTTTGTGTATATTCAGCTAGTGTGTTTCTTTTTTGCTTTAATTCTAGTGCCTGCCTTTTTGCCAAATAAATTAGTTTACAAACACAGATTTTTGAATTACTACCTTCCTGTGTTTGGTGCTGACAAGACATGGGATATATTTTATAAGGCAAAAAACAAATTGATACGCTACGGTAATTTTACTTTGAACATTTTCTTGAGCTCTGTTATGTGCGATAGGTCAATGTTACATATTGGCACCTTGTTCTTGACTAGTTCCCACGCGTCATAAAAGCCCATTTTGAAATGCTGCACTAGCACGCCTAACGCTATGGCATTTGATCTTGACTGTCCAGCGCTGCAGCATATAACCACTGGAACATTGCATTCAAGGTATGATGTGACCCTTGCAATGTTTACCTTGTAGTCCCAATCGCTATTGCCTTCGTGGTCGTTTAGCATCCTCACGTCTATGATTCTAAAACCGTCAATCCAGCCTATTTGTGCATCAACGTACTTCTCCAGTGGGTAGACACTTTCGCCTATACTGTGTGTGGCCAGGTTGTCAAGAATTTTGTACAATCAGTTTAACGCTCTCCATACATATTATGTTGTGCACTGATCTTATACTTTCACATCTCAAATAGTTTTTTTCTTCGGATTTATTGACGATAAGAAACCTTATAGCACCTTTTTACTACGCTAGCTTTAGTAAGTAAATTAGCTTCATGCTACGATCTCGTTATAAGTTCATGATAATGCCACTCAGTCTAGAATATTGTTTGTCTACCTGTTGTAGTTAGTTGGCCATCATCGTTGTTGTTGTCATTAGTAGTAGTTGAATCCAAGACTAGCTTTTCCCCTGTTCTTGTTGCTTATTTCTGATATAGTTCAAAGCACTGTCAATAGTGGTAGCATTGGACAGTAACTCCAGCTTGACCAGATGAGTATCCTTGAATAGTTCCATTGCTTGCAACCTCTCTCTATTATCAGGCGATGTGTCAAGTATATCAAATGCACGCTTGATTATGGCGTCTAATGCTGTAAGACATACCTGGTATTGTTCTGGTAAATGTTCTGTCACATATTCTCTAATGGATTCTTTAGCTTGATTTCTCAAGTATTGAATGTCAGAGCTAATGGAAGCCCTTGACACCTGTAACTGCTGTGCTATTTCTCCATGACTTAAGCCTCTGGCTCTCAACTCAATAACCTTAGATCTTCTCCATTCTAATTGGTCAGCTTTGGTGCTCAAATTTCAGCTTTTTCTCTCGTAATACTACGCTGTTCAGTTTTTTAGCTTTATCCATATGATACATATGGCAAATTATTGTTTTTACTGACAAATGTGCTGGTGAATGTAATAGGTCCTTTCTTAGCATACCTGATTATAAAGCCAATATTCACATACATATTTCACATTGTTTTTATTTTCCCTCATCAAGTATTTTCTTAATATGCAGCCGAAGAGTCAGTAATAATGCTTCATAATAAACAAAAGGTGATTTGTCATACGTTGATAATAGCACTTACAATTGTAATTCTTGGTTCTTCTTGTTATTCTTCTGTCTCTGCTTTCCCATTTCAATCCACAATTCATCATAAAGTATTTGATAAAAAACAAGACAGTCGCAGTAATTCTAAAGATGCAAGTAATGGTGGAAGCGACAGTGGTAATAGCGGCAGATCTAGTAGTAGCAGCTCTGATAAAACTGTTGATCATCTACAGATTTCTTCTGGTACTGGTAGTAGTAGTAGCAGCAGGAGCACGTCAGACACTAAAAGTTCGGATAGTTCAAATAATTTACGTAATAGTGATAATAATGAAAACAATGACCAAAGCACAAATGATGGCAGCAGCAATACAGGTGCCGATAACAATTTGCAGGCTATAGAACCTGCAAAACCAGACGAACAAGCGCAGCAAGAAGCTGGAGAAAATGTCCCACCAACTGAGACAGCTACACCTACACCGGAGATAACATGTGAACAAGGATCAAACTGTACTGATCAGCAAGGCTTAAGCGATCGTGATCGTTCTACAACTGCCAATACTACTAGTACTACAAAACAAGATAATAATAATACGCCATTCGTTTTATCTTTACCATTTCCTTAAATAACTCATTTTCTGTTTGACTTAGACCTCTAGATCTCATCTCAATGACCTTGGATCGACGCCATTCTAGTTGTTCGTTTTCGGAAGTTCAGTTTTTTAGCTTTATCTGTTGGCAGATGGATGAAGATGGTAACGCTATAAGATTATAGCCAGTCAGAGATACAGATAAGAACTAACTAACATAGATGGATGTGACATCATTGAACGACCCCTTTGAGTTACCATCTTTAGAAGAGATACAAGAAATGGATAAGCAGCGATCGCAAGCCATAGAATCATTGGAGATGTCTGGGAACTCTGTCAAGTGTTGGAGATGTGGTATTGCTGTCCCTATAGTCGGAAAATTGACTAGGAAAAATGAGATCTTTTTGGACTGAATATGGTCCTAATATGAGTTGTTTATTATGGCCCAGCTGATGTTGGTGTACGTGTTGGCCCAGTGAGGTTCTGATATGTAGATGTTTGCATAATGATTTCTTTGGCTTGATTTATTATATCTATGGGGTTTCCAGTTACTGCCCAATGTAAGAATAGTACTTTAGGTGTTTCACCTAGCATATGATTGTGTAAAGCTGTTTGTGTCCAGTTGTATTTTTCCATAACCTTCTGTACAGGAACTACTTCTGAATCAAGCAAGGCCCATTCCCCAAATGCTGCTGTAATGTTACCACTTTCTGATGCAGAAGGAGGAGTGGCTGATGGTGGCATATTAGCCATGCTCACACCTTTCTCAGCAAATGGCGTTGTGGTATTTATAACAGCTGGAGCAAACTCAATATAATGGCCAAAGCCTGAATAGTTGTTGAGTACCATACCATCGTTTCTAACTATAGGTGGAGCTTGACGATAAACAATGACATCACATAGGTTATAATCAGGTACAGCCTTCCCTTTAACTACACTTGCTAAAGATGCACATAGTTGTGGTGCATTTGGTGGTCTACTCTTCTCGTCGAAAGTAAATACCTGGCTAACCTGTGGCTGAGATCCTGATTGTGCATACGCTGTCTTAGCGTAATTTATAGCAGTATGTGTTGTGCTGCCAGATAACAGCACTAGTCCCATAGTTAATAAAATAATTATGATTGCACTTGTTACGCTCTTTTTTAAATGGCTTTTGTTTAAAGTATTATCATACATCAAAGCTTTTCGTAGCAAATATTATTTAATGATTATATTGATAACATACAAAAATTACTCGGATAAAACAAGAACTTGCAGATCTGCTAGAAGAAGATGCTAAGGCTGATAACCTCCGATGCTTACCTTTGTATAGCTGCAGGATTACTGGCTGGAAATTCGTATGTTCAAAGTGTTATGATAAGATCTACCACATGCATGTCATGCAAACAAAGCCTGAGATACAAAAAGTTTATGAGATTGCCTATTTATCCAAAGTTATTTAAAAAGAATGAGCAACACGAGCAATAATACATACCTTAGAGTATCATTGATAACACTCACATCGTTATCAATACTTTTTTCCACATTTCACTTTCAGGTTCTACCAACAAATGCACAAAATTCTATAAATAGCACTGGCTTTATTGCGTTTATACGGCTCATATTTAATGACAGTGAGAAGCTCATCTCGTTCCCAAATCTCGCTCTCTGAGTATGGACTAAGCCGCTTGGTCTTCCTTTTTTTAATATTTATGAATAGAGGAGTTATCCATTGTGATTCGGATGTATTATCATCATCATCTTGTTGTTTGTAGCTACTACATTTAGATTCATGGTAGTTATGTAACCATCTAAAAAATCGCTTGAGGTGCACCAAATAATAATTCCAAGTGGTAATCCATCTTTGTCAGGATCTTCTTCTTGGCTCTTAATTTTAGTGTCCAAAAATGAACAAATTTGGTCTTTGCTCCTTATGTTATAAAAAGTAACGTCTTTTCCTATAAAAAATGCAAAGGCAATTACCATTTTTAAGCTGTTATTTTGATGGCGTTCTGATGCACCGCTTGTCTCTATATACTTATGAAATTCGCTAATTAACATTGAATTCACAGGATTAGGGATAGTTGCTATTTTGCTAATAGTGGTTGACAGTTTTGATGGCATGAATTATTCTATGACCTCACTTACAATGCTGATACTGGTATAGTAGGTAGCAGAAGTATATGAACCCGTGTAGTTAATGGGCCGAAAGGGAGTTGAACCCTTGACCTTTCGATTATCAGTCGAACGCTCCACCAAGCTGAGCTATCGGCCCGTCCAATTGTTGAAAATTAACGTTATTTAATCGTGTGGCTTAGATCGACAGGTGATAAATGCTGTACAGAATTTCTATCAAGACGTATAAAACTTCCTTATTATATGAGCTATTTGATATCATTTTATATCCTTTCGTTCTGCTTATGCTTTTAATGATAATGGGAAGCTCAGTATCTGCTGTCATTTAAAGATGTGTTAACGCGTATACAGATTCTATATGTAGTACAATAAACAAATACTATGTAAATGATATTCTTGGATCATGTACTCACGTCAAAATCTAAATGCATTTAAGAATAGGCAATGTGCATAGTTAATGCACTCAAATGGCGGATACAATACGCAATGTAGCCATAATTACAAAAATCAACAATGCAGAGGCTGAAACAGCCGCTGAAAGAATTACGAATTTACTAATAACTAGGAAAATCATGGTATATTCAATTCTTCCGCTGACACTTGAGAATAGTACTTCTGTTGTAACTCCAGAAGATCTGAAAAACATTGACCTTGACCTTGCCTTTGCAGTGGGGGGAGATGGTACTACTCTGAAAGCATTTAGGATAATCCCATGTAATACTCCTCTCGTCAGTATGAATGTAGGGGGACATAGAGGAGTCCTATCTGAAGTGGGTATTGATGCTATAGAATCCGCTATTGACATGATAGTTACAGGTCGGTATTTTCATGATTTTCGTCTTAGAATACAAGCATCCATTAATGGAAACAAAGTTCCTCCTGCATTAAATGATATTGTATTTACAAGAGTCAATTTGACTAAAACACCAATATTATCTATAAAATTAATGGATGATGAAATAAAACAGAGGATGGATGGGATCATAATTTCTACTGCTACAGGTTCAACTGCACACTCATATTCAATGGGGGGTCCCGTTTTGTACGAAGATATGGGTTGTTTAATACTTAATCCTATTGCATCTGTGAATAGAATGCCGGGCCTGGTGATTCCAGCTATAGATATTGATATTAAAAGTACTCATGATGCACAGTTAATAATAGATGGTCAAGAAGTATTCAAAGTTACAGCTGGCCAAAGTGTAAGGATCTCGCGCTTTTCAATGGATGCAGAATTCATTCGTCTAAAAAAGAGGGGTATGAGGCAGCTTACCAAACTTGGTTTCTAGTGAATTTGTTTTAGATGCAAGTGCATTTTATACAGGTGTTCCATTTCTATCCAATTCAAAATTCTATACTACAAATTCAGTTTTTGAAGAGGTAAAACATATAAAAAGATCGTATGGAGCTTTAGAAGCATTAATAGATGCAGGTAAGCTTAAAGTAATTGAACCTGAAGAACTATTTCTGCAACAAGTCATCAATATAGCAAAAAAAACAGGTGATTTTTCTAGATGTTCTTCTGCAGATCTCTCCATACTAGCTCTTGCGCTACAGCTAAAGACAACTCTTATTTCAGATGACTATGCAGTTGGGAACATTGCAACACTGTTAGAAATTCCAATTAAATCCATAGGCACTAATGGAATAACGGAAATTAGAAAATGGATTGCATTTTGTAGGGCTTGTGGTAAAGCATATGAACCAAATATCACAGAATGCACGATTTGTGGAAATAAGCTCAGACGTAGGTCTAAAAAGTCATTTGGAATGAAAATGAAATGAAAGTAATAATATGTTATATCCAGTTATTTGATTGGAAGATAGTGCAAATGTATATAATAGCATATCTTTTTTGAAATAATACAAAATTCATTAATGAGAATTTATATATCATGATTCTTTCAAACTATAGATATCATCATAATGCATAAAGAAATTTTGTTTGGAAGATGCCTTATTACTGCTTCATGGAGTATTCTGATTATTCTTTTAATGTTCTTAGATTTGTGTCATACTGCCGCATTCGCCGCGCCTTCCATATTAGGAGATTCTCACCTAAAGGTTGATTCAGTAACCAGTGGGCTATCTTCCCCTACAAGCATGGCATTTATAGATGATAAGAATATTCTAATTTTAGAAAAAAGTGGAATATTCTCATCTTAAATGGTGTATTGGAGGACAAACTAGTCTTAGAAGTGCCAGTGGACATAACAAGTGAGCGTGGATTGCTTGGGATTGTCATTATGAATGAAGGTGGCAATAATGATAATAATACAAACGCTGCAAACATCAGTGGACCTGTAAGCGGAAAGACCAAAACTGTATTTCTATATTATACTGAATCCAAGGGAGGCGAAGTATTGGGAAATAGGGTCTACAAATATGAATGGAATGGACAGAACCTAATTAATCCAAAATTGATATTAGATCTCCCAGCGCTTGATGATCCTAATCATGATGGTGGGAAATTAACAATGGGTCCTGATAATTATTTCTATGCTATAATAGGAGATTAGAATAGATCCTAAGAATGAATTGGCTGCCCCTAACAATCCATTTGCAAACATCAATAATGATGCATTAAAAAGATATTATGCGTATGGAATCAGGAACAGTTTTGGAATTGCATTTGATCCCGTTACTGGTAATTTATGAAATACAGAAAATGGACTAGAAGCATATGATGAGATTAATTTAGTCAAACCCGGTTTTAATAGCGGTTGGACCCTAATTATGAGTCCAATCTCAAGAGGTAGTATTTCTCAAGATCAACTTATCAATTTCCCTGGTTCCTCATATCATGATCCTATATTAAGCTGGCAGAATCCAGTTGCAATCACCGCCATAGAATTCTTTAAATCTGCAGAACTTGGAGAAAAATACAAAAACAATATCTTTGTTGGTGATTATAACAACGGCAACTATATTTCTTTAAACTTAACAATGATAGGACAGGCATAGAGCTTGATAATATACAACAGTCTGCCGGTTTATCTGATCTAGTGGTTGATGACAATGATGAATTATCATCAATTACTATTGGAACTGGTTTTGGCAGTATAACTGATATCAAGACCGGTCCGGATGGACTTCTATATATACTATCATTTGATGATGGGAATATCTATAGAATCAGCTCATCACAATGAACATGATATATAGGCGAGGATAGAACACTTACCTTTATTCTTCTATGAGTTAACTGAGATGTTCTACTAGTGTCCTTAATCGTCACGATTATGGGGTTTATTATATCCTTTGTCAAGATTTTGGATTGCCGATAATCATCTCTTCTTGTCTAAGTTATCGGTGTTATTCTCTGCTACAGACGACATCATGACATTTTACTGCACTATATTTAGATGTAGCATTAATCATATTGATCTCTATCAAATGAAATTTTGTCGAATTTTTGTGTGTATGTATCCATGGCTATTTCACCCATAAGACAAATATAGTATACATTGAAGGCAAATGTCGCAACAGATAGAGCAATAGATATAATAATATTTATTATTATATTTTATCAATCTCTATTTTAGAAATTGTTTTTAGTGTAAGTTGGTATTACTAGAATTAATAGAGTTAGATAGATCCTGATTGTTTATTTGCCAACAAAGAATTGTTGGTCTAAAAATTTAGACATTTTTAAAGCGCAGGATAAAAATAGTTTTTGAATATTGAACTAGTGTTGCCTATACATTCTTGTTATTTGCTATTATCCTACTCTTACAGCTTTTGAGCCGTATTTAGGGCATACATTTTTTCTGTGTTCATTCCCACAAGTCATACAGTGGAATTTAATTGGAGAGTATCCGAAGCTGGTGCTGCCTCCTCCAAATACACTATTATTATGATTGCTGCTGCCACCAAATGACGAAGACATGGATTTGTATAATCCTCTAATTCCACCTGCACCTTGCCTTCTTAATGCAATATCTGTTCTAATTGCATTAAGTAAGAAGAATATAAGCAAACTATAATCTAGCTTATCCCCAATCCAAATGATAATTATATCTTTTATCCGAAGGGCATAAGAGAAACTTACACAGCAGTGGTACAGTTTTATCTTGCTATATTGTTTTATAATCGGTTGGCTAAGCGTAAACCAATTCTACTTGTAGATGGGTCACAAGATTCTACAAAGGCAGTTCGTATTTTCAAAAGACTTGGCATCGAGTATGTAGAATATGATATTAGGAAATTTGAAGAAAGCTGTTGCGGTGAGTTGCCTACAACCAAAGCTCCTTCAGTTTTTGCAGTTGAAGGAATCTTCAAAGGTTTAGAGAAAATAGATGAATACGTGTCGTTGAAAAGAAATACACATGATTCTAATATTGAGTCTGAAAGTGCATATTGGTAAGAGTCGAATTAGTCGTGTTTTTAATATCATCATATTATTATTAAAACTATATTCAAAAGCTGAACTAATTAAATAAATGTAGTATATTGAATCAACTAGAAGAATTAAAATCTATACTCCGAAATGAACTTCAGGACCTTAAGACTAATCTTATGAAAAATCATGCTCAAGAAGGCGATACAATTGATCGTCTATTATCTAGACTTGCAGACCGTAACGATATAATAAGAATCAACACAATAGAATGGGTTTTAAAGATAATAGCAAAGCTAGAAAATCAGTAAGTAATATGAATTAGAAGAGCATTATCTATATAATCAGTGATAATATATCAATGACAATACATTGCCATCTATAGATAAACTTGCTATTATCGCACCCACAACAACCCCAAACCTATAATGGAAGATTTTCCAACCTATTATACCTCTATATATTAAAGTAGACCACAATCAAATATCAATCTTCACAATATAACTGGGACACTCTTCAAAGTTACACGTGCAGTCGTGGAACGAATATACAGCCCATATTTTTGAATTCAGCAAAAATTGCATGATAACAAACGGAAACAGAGAAAAACAATTGATAATAGGTGATATAGGCTTGATAATAGAAGGTAAGAAAGTGAATACACATGATAACCTAATGGTAACATACGTATACAGGTGGGTAGTAAGAGTATTTTGTTTTATACTCATTTTTGATATATTCTATCAGATATGACCAATATCCGTTATTTGGTAATTCCACAAATATTTAAAATCCATTGGAGTACCTCAAAGTCTTCGAAACAATAAACTAAATGCGCTATTGGCCTTCGTATATTCCTTGGGAACTGCTATAAACATCCTAGACATCAGTTGAAGCCTTAGAGTATATATGCATGTGTTACAAATGTTTGCATTGTACACTATATTTTTATTAGATTATTATACGCAGATAATAGCAGAGGTGGGGCTATAAGCAAATGGGAAATACTGGTAGTAATAATGATAATAGTAATAAACAAATTCAAAACAATTATTGGATTTGGTTCATTGCATATATGGGCATTGGATTAGCTCTCCTTTTGGCGTAGTT
>JBJMFM010000288.1:0-17866 GCA_045808425.1 Nitrososphaeraceae archaeon
TGCAGGCATGTTTGCTTTCTTCCAGAATAAACCTAAAGTTAATGGTGCCCAAGCACCAGCAAACACAATATCAAAAGCCAAAATCAGATAAACTCCGGGCTGAGGTAAAACATAACCCAAAACAAAAGCTGCTATCATCATAGGTATAGTGAATATTCGAGTAGTAAGCAGCAGTTTTCTATCGTCTAAGCCAGGTTTCTTTAACATCCTCTTAAGTATGTCTCTTTGTATTATATTCCGCGACATGACACTAGATATGGCAAGTAGACCTCCATTTGCTGTTGACATAGAAGCCCCAAGTACTCCCATGAGCAAAGCTGCACCAATAGGAAATGGCACATGATTAATGGCCAATTCAGGATACGCTGTAAAAGGATCTGCCAGTTTAGGCAATAAATATAATGCAACAATTCCCATCATACTTGTTGGAATCACAGTCAGAAATGTCAAGCCAGCGCCCATCAACGCCCCTCGTTGGGCAGTCTTTCCGTCCTTTGCTGCAAATATTCGTTCCATAAAATCCAAAGCTACAATATCTCCTAATCCCAATGCCATTATCGCTGCCCAATTGACTAGCGCTCCATTTCCAATACTAGTTAAACCAGATAGATCCAAATATCCAGGAGGAGCACTTCCAAGTATAGTCCCAAAGTTGACACCAGAAAAGCCGCCCGCAAAGAAAATAAATGCTGCCCAAAATGCACCAATAGCAAGATAGATCTGAAATATATCAGTATATGCTGATGAGAAGAGACCTCCAGCATACGTATATATTAACACGACGATAGCCGCTATAAGCATTGCCCATAAAAAGTCAATATGAAAAACAGTTGAGAGAATGAAACCAGACGCAGCGAAGTTTCCTGCAACAAGGACAATAAAACTTATCATCATTAGAACTGCAGAAATCCCTTCTGCGCCATTTCCAAACCTTCTATAATAAAAATCAGGCAAGGTAAGCATTGTCATTTTGTTCAATTTTTTTCCATATACAGTACCTGTAAGGACCAGGCATATTCCTAAACCAATAGGAATAGCTGCGCCGGCCCAAAAACCAAATTGGTAAACAAGAGAAACATTTCCTAAAGAGGAATTTCCATCAATGGACTGAGCTGCAAGCATAGTTCCAACAAAGAAAAGTGGAAGACTCTTTCCTGCAATCATATATCGTTTGCTACTTTTTTTTACTAAACGTGAAGTTAATGTTCCTACAACAAGGGAAAGTGCTAAAAATGCTATAACTGCTATCCCATAGCCATCGAGGGCAGCCAACGCTAGTTATATATTTGTTAATTATTTAAGGTTTAAGCTCGATAATGTATACTATGTATTGAAACGTAATAAAGTATGCGTAATTTACACATTTTTCTCTAAAGCTTAACTCTTTGGGTGCAGAAAAATCACCTGTTCAGATGAAGCGAGGTTACTATCTAAATTTGAATAATAAAGTAAAGAATATTCTCACATGGTATTTAATTCAGCATGAGCTGTATTCTATGATTTTGCCTCATATTAAAATGTAAATTACCTTATGCTGGTCTTAACACCATAATCACGAGCAAAAATCCTGAAAGTTTTGCTGTCCAATAGCGGTAAATTACCTAGCAATATTTAAGAAACACATGTTATCTTTACTTACAATAGATATACTATGGGAATGGAATTTTATGGTAACTCCTATAAGAGCAATGACGAACCAATTTTTGTAGGCATACCAACATTTCTTAAATTACCATGGCTTAGAACTGTCGAGGAATTAAAGAAGGTTAAACCAGACGTGGCTGTAATCGGTGAGCCATTTGATTTTGGAACAACTATACGTCCAGGAGCAAGATACGGTCCAAGAGCTATTAGAGCAGCGTCTACTGTTCCTTCTCCACCCTATGAACACTTCAACATTGAAACAGGCGTGGATCCGTTTGGAGTTTTCCGAACCGTGGATTATGGTGACGTAGTCGTATCTCCTGGTGATGTCATAGAATCACATACTAGGATGACAAATAAAGTAAAGGAAGTACTCGACATTGATGGCATACCAATTATGCTTGGTGGCGATCATTCTATCACATTCGCAAATGTTCGAGCATTTGCTAAAAAATATAAGAATATTGGGATGATCCATATTGACACTCACGCTGATTGTGCTCCACAAGGACTATGCGGTTTCAAATATGATCATGGAGCACATATTCGAAGAATTATGGAATTGGGTTGTCTTAAGGGTAAAAATTATACTCTCATAGGCCCACATGGCTACTGGCCCGGTCCAGATTTATACAAGTGGATGGCAGATCAGGACTTTCAGTGGTTTACTATGCTGGACGTAGAAGAGTTAGGAATTGACCAAATCGCAAAGGAAGCTGCCGATAGAGCAAATGACAATGTAGATGCAGTTTATATTAGTTGGGATATAGATACTTTTGACCCTGCATTTGCCCCTGGTACAGGTGAGCCAGAACCAAATGGATTGACTTCAAGAGAAGGAATGAAATTAATGCGACTACTGTCTACTTCTTTTGATCCTGATAGATTTGCTTTCGACCTTGTAGAAGTTGCACCAAACTACGATGTTAGCGATCAGAATTCTTACAACGGAGGAATTACCTCTGGTTTGGCTAACAGACTCATTGTAGAATTATTGGCTGGACTGTCATTAACAAAAAAAGGACAGGTTGAGGGTAATCCCGTAAGACCTAAATTTTACCGTGGAACAGGGCATACGTATGATTTTGGTAAAACTCCAAAAGCCAGACCACCGAAAAGAAAAAGATGATTTATGTTAAAGCAGTCATAAAAGGGGAGGACGATATACCTCCTTTTATAAGGCTGTTTGAATACCCTGATAAATCTGATGAATCAATATTTTTTGACGCTATAAAAATGATAAATGAAAAGCTTGCAAGAAATCTTAAAATTAACGTTAATGAGTGTCTCATGATTTACTGCGCATACGTAATTGAACAATTGCATACAGATAATTCAATTAAAAGTATTGAAGAGAATGCTACAAAAGTTTTGTCTGTTAATCAGGTTATGATAGGAGTGCCAGAAACTCTGAAGAAAATTAGCTTTGAAGTAAAGTTTGATGAGACTAATAATGTGCAGAAGCAGATAGTAAATATTAACGAATCGTTACCTACGCATAAATACATACTAGCACCGGATCCATAAGATACTAAACTAAGAACAATACAATGATTTTATTCCCTTCCTTCCCTACTAAACTAAGAACTACTCCCTTTCGAACGAGAGTATATGACGTAGCACTAGTAATGCAATGGTTATAATAATAGTGTGTTCACGTTTTAATACTATCAATATATGTTAAAAATAGTTATTATTATTATTTGCCCCAGCCCTACGCTAGTAGTAGTGATGCATAGGACGCTGCTTTTTTCCTAGTTTATCAAAGTAATGGTCATGTTTCTTATCTCCTCCAGCATGCGAATGCTGAGTACCATCATCGTGGGTGTGAGTCTGCATAGTAGGTTTTGCCATTAGGACATCGTCTACACGTACCAAAAGATTAGTAACCTCTACTGCTGTCTTCAGAACTTGTTCTTTTATAACAGAAGGTTCAATGATTTTTTTGGACAACATTTCTTCGATTTTCCTTTCGACAGGATTTACTCCATACCAACCGAACTTATCATTATTATTATTATGAGATATAGTAGTAGAGTATTTCAGTCTGAGTTGAATAAGTGTATCTATTTCACACATCCCTGCATTCCTTGCAATAGTCAAAGGAATTTCTTCTAGTGCATCGGCAAATTTCCGAATTACAATCTGTTTTCTACTGCTAACCGAATCTGCCATCCTTCTAACCTTTGCTGCAATAATTGCCTCCACTGATCCTCCACCAGCAACAATTGTCGGTTTTGCAATGAAATCACTTAGCACTGAAATTGCATCCAACACAGAGCGGTGGTATTCATCTAGGATTGTTTTTGAATTGGCCCTAAGCAAAAGTGTTACGGATTTGGGATTTTTACATTCTTCGATAAAAACCATCCTGTCCTCTCCTACAATTTTTTCAGAGACAATACCAGCATATCCAAGATCATTTTTTGCAATATTGTTAAAATCCTTGATTGTCTTGGCTCCGGTAGATTTTTCAATCCATAGCATATCATTGTCTTTTACCCTTCGAATCGAGACAATTCCTGCATTCGCTAAATGATACTGTGCTGCAAGATTAATCCCTCGTTGTGAGATTACAACATTGGCTCCTGAATTAATTATATTTTGAACTTTTAATCTGATCGCTGAAGACTCGTTATCAAAATATGACTTGATCTGGCCTGGCAAGGTAATTTGAATCTCTGCTTCTGCTTTTGTTCTTTTACCCTCTAGTTCTTCATTTATAAGAAGTATTTTGGCATCATTGATAACCCTAGCCATTGCAGAATTATCTATTGTCTTATCAAGCACCACACCTTTAACGAGCTGCATGTCAGACGCGTTGCCAATTTTTTCTTCAATCTTTATATCATCAATCTCTATTCTACCGTTTGAAAAGTCTGCAATCAGGCATATAGCATCAACTATGGATTTTGTAATTATATTTTTTTCAGCTGCAATATAAGATATAGCCTTTGATTCCAAACACGTATCTACAAGTCCTTCCATAACTTTTCTATCAGCGTTTTTTGTTGTCCTGGATATTTTGTCTAGAATGTTTAGTGAAGCATCCAATGCTTCAAGGTACCCATCTGCAATTATAGAAGGACCAATATTCAAATCTAATAACTCTTCTGCTTTCTTGATAAGAGCACCTGCCAAAATTACTACAGAGGTAGTGCCATCACCTACTTCGTTATCGACAGTATTTGATGCTTCTATTATT
Organism: Nitrososphaeraceae archaeon; assembly: GCA_045808425.1. Lineage (GTDB taxonomy): Archaea > Thermoproteota > Nitrososphaeria > Nitrososphaerales > Nitrososphaeraceae > JAFAQB01. Next base: position 4,850 of record JBJMFM010000288.1, read on the forward strand.
ACTTTGGCGGCAGGATGTTCAACGTCGATTTTACGTAATAGTGTCGCACCATCCTTTGTTACGGTAACTTCTCCTAAAATATCAATAAATATTTTCTCCAGCCCGCGTGGACCAAAGGAATTTTTGACAAGATCTGCTATCAATCTAGCGGCAAGAAAATTGTACCGACGAGCTTGTCCACCTTGTGTTCGTTTTGTACCCTCAGGAAATAATTGCTCAGTATAACCCATGATTAGCCGGTATTACACGTCAACATATCATACTAATATTTCAATCGGCCTGTTGAATTTCTCATTCGGCTAAAAAATAAATATTTTTATAGTTAGTCGCAGCATAACACGCCACTCAATATGTCGACATCAAAAACGACTGGTGATATTGAACAGTTTGCGAGGAAAGCGATAGATGTATTGTATGGAAAGGATGGAAAAGAAATTAAGGATTTTAAAATAAGGGAAATTCTCCCATACTCTACAGTACAAATCATGGCCCAAGGTGGATTGCCTGATGAAGAAAAAAGGGATTCTTGGGATGTCCAAGTAACGTTTCTGCAAAATAACATCCAGTATACTGTAGACCTGCTAATTCACGACAAAGATGGACAAATTATCAACGCGAGGCTTGTCGACAAGATGAATCCAATTTAATTTTTGACAGTATTAGATTTTTCAGTGTACAATCGAAGATTAATAATATAATTGCTATTTTGGCCCATACGTGTACACATCCAATATATAGCAACAGAAATAATTGCCATACAATTTAACTAGCATACCTAGGAGTCGCATGCCTGATTGATTCTATAAGCATAGGTACTAGCGTCTGGATTTCTGCCAACTACACCCCATAATTCTTTGACCTTTCCATCTTCATTCTTCAAAAAAAAACTATCGTATTTTTGTGCTTCTTTAAAACTTTGTTTGATAAACTCAATTAAACAAATATTGTTGATAAACTGTAAATATCTTGGAAGATCACTCACCTTCTTTATTATATCACATACATTAAAGATTTCGTTTGATTTCTCGTTCATTCGTTATTCTTATCTCAATTTTAGGTTAAAAATAATTAATCAACAATGTAAACAATACATCTAGGATTCTTTGATATTTCTCATAAATGCCATAAATCGAATCGAGATTAATTTCGTTATACTTCAAATTAATTAATCCATAAGTAACAGTAATGTTTCTTGCAATCACAAGCGGTAAATTGACTTTTGTTCCGGTTGCAATCCTAAGAGCCTATATTTGAAACTGCTAATATTATAAGTAGAGGATATCTTGCTTTAGAGTATCGTTTGGAAAGATCTGTTTTCCGCTGAGATCCACAGTATATTCAAATTGTTTAGCTATATTACCGAACCGTCTGGCAAAATTTTCAAATATGTTATCATCTGCGACATTAGTCTTAAGATTTTTACTGCTAAGTTTTTCTTGTGCCTGTGCTATTTATAATCCATGATGGTAATAGTAATAGTAATTAATATCACCAACCAATAATAGTAAAATACATACAGTAAGCAGTGTACGCCTTATATCAAAAGTCAACAGCATAATCACCTATCGCACGAGATGGTTGAGTCTTGATATAAACATTTGTGCTCAAGAATCAAGGTTGTTTCACATATAATTCCTATTTAGGTATCATGGGATTCGATTTTGGTTTAATTAGATCTTAATCTATACAAAGAATGACAATAACATCTGTTTTGGATGGACAACAAATCCCCTATTAAGTTAGATTTCAAAGAAAGCCTCAATAGGTAGGAGATCACTAAGAGTGGCATTAAGATGAATAACAGGCAGGATTCGAATATGATTAGAACATTAGCCGTGTTTTCTATATTACTTTTGGCGTCAGTACAAATAGCATTAGCACAAAACCCCGTTCAACAAAAAAGCGCTGTAAATAATAATAGTAATAATAATTTTATTACATACGAAAATCCCACCTATGGAATAAGAATCCGGTATCCTGGGGATTGGCAAAAAACTGAGCATCTTAATGCAAATAGGTTTTGGGTTGATTTTATGTCACCATTTAAAAACAACCCTAATGCATTTCCAGTAACACTTAGTTTATCAGTCGAAGGTTTGAACCATACTATAACTACGACAACCAATGAGTATGTGACTGGGATCCTCAACAATGCAAAACAGTCCTTACCGGATTTTCAAATTATTGAGTCTAATCCTGATGCCAATATGACAGGGATTTCCGCATATAAAATAGTTTACAGCTTCCTTAGCCAGGATCCTGCTGCGCAAGTTCACTTTCAGTCAATGAACATATGGAGTGTAAAGGACAAGAAGGTCTATGCTATTTCATATACACAAGCAAAATCACTATACGCAGCATACTTGCCTACCGTCCAAAAGATGATTGATTCGTTTGAGATTATAAAATAAACATCAAAGCGATTATAATACTGGTCTGTTATCTATTCACAAAATATCCATAGACCTAATCCGGATTCCTCGAAATCTTAGGACCTGAGTTAAAGAATGCCAAGTAGGAAAAATACTTCTCATGACGCGTGCTGTAGTTAACACTGCGGTTTAAATTTGAAGTCATTCCGTGATTTCCTATTTTTGATAAGATGAAGTGCTTCTATGTTCTTTTTTCGCACTTTCCCAAAAGTATGAATGGCAGGTTTTTGTTTTTATGTGCACATAGATGATACATAAATTTTAGCTTTGTATATTGCAAATATATTACACTTTGAAATTACCACGATGATGATAATTTAATTATAGTAAAAGATATGAATATTTTTATGCAGAGTGAAAACATCTACACTTCCAAAGAAAAAAAAGTGAATGTGGCTTATTTTACTGGAAATGTTACAATAAGAGAGGTTTTGTCTGAAGAAAATTCAGCAGAGCAAGAAATGTATCATGTAACATTTCACAACGGTGCTCGAACTACTTTACATTCCCATGAATCTGATCAAATACTCATAGCAACAAGAGGAAGAGGGGTTATTGGTTTGATAAATGGAGATAGTATAAATGAATTCATAATTGAAGATGACGATATATTATTTTTAGAAAAGGAAGGAGACACTGTTTGCATACCCAATAACAAATTGCATTTTCATGGTGCCATCAGGAAAGGAGAAGATTTCTCACATATTGCTATAAGAAAATTGCACAAGACAGATCCAACAACTGGATCGATAAAAAGAGCAGAAAACAAATGGGAGTATGATCTGATACCCGAAGAAACAGGTGTTAGAGAACCAGAAGCGATAAATAGAATTGCAGATGAAATATCTCGAAGAATACAAACAGCTATCTCACAAAGACTACAAAACAGTATTAAATAATAGGGCCACCTTGCGAAGCTGATATTTAGCAGACGGTCCATTTTCTATTTGGATTAACTGTATGTTGCTGCCATCTCCACTGTGTCACATTTTTCTTAGGGCTATCTAAGAGACGTTGCTAGACGATCTCCTCACATAATGTCAGATACAAGCTTAATCCTGGGAATTATTATGACAAATCTCTCTTAATGAATTCTGTAATTCTCTTTTGCTGTGTCATATTCTTATAGATCATAATCTTTTCCATCCATTCTCTGCTAGGTACGGATGAATCGATGCATGCAAAATATAAGGCCTTTTCAAAGCTATCAAATATCCTTGCTTGTCCCTTGAGTGCTTCTCTAACGCCTTCTCTTATCTGCCATACTCCAACTGGCATGACATATTCTTGATGAATTTCTCTTAGAACTAGTGCTGCTCCTTTTCTTCGTCTATTGAAAAGATGTTCTGCAACACCCAATCTAGCAGCAAAGTAGGCTCCTGTTATGGAAGGATAATGATCCAGGCCATTAGCATCCTCGAGATCGCCTGCCATTGCAATATTTCCATTCTTGTCAAACCATGCTTCATGCATTTCAAAGTTCCATACATCATCTGGAAATAATATAATGGAATAATAGTTACCTAAATGCGAGTATTTATAAACTTCAAAGAAATTTATCGTCGGATAAAATTCTATCCTACTTACCAGATCAGAAGAAATAGCATCATCTGTCGCAGAGACGCTCCATCTCGTGGGTACTAGCCTTCTATTTTTTCGTAATCCTAGCATTCCCATGCTGAGAACTCGCTGAATTCTGCTGACTTCAATTCCTCGTTGATAAAGATGAACTATGGCTTCCGTTGCGCGCAAATCTTCATCATAGTAAGCATTCTCTATGGTATGGTCTGCTGAAAGGGAAGAGGAAGTTTTGAAACTCTTCAGAAGTGCAACTAGGCCAAAAGGAGCATTTTCTATGTCAGGAATGTGATCTTTTCCTTCTTCTATGTCCGCAGCAGGTCCTTTCTCAAATACTGCTTCAGCATTAGCTGAGTTATTGGCCATAGCTAGCTCCTGCAAAGATTCTATGTACCTTCCTGATGCCTTGTGGACATCGACGCCTGGTACAACTCCTCTTATCAGAGACAAACGATAGTTAATTATATCTCCTATGGTCTTTCCAGTCCACATCTCCGGCATATCAAGTATCTTGGTATTACCGTGAAGGGGTGATACCATCGGCCCTACCTTTACTTTAGGATATCCGAATCTTCCTACGAAAACTGAAGGTGGCGTGGCGCCGACAAGTGTCTTTAGTGATAATTTAGCAGAGTTTGCATGAAGAAACTCAACCCATTTTTCTTCTATATTCTTCTTGATTTCGTCAGCGGTTACCACTCTAGCATATTAAAACTAAACAGAGAATATAAGGTCTTTGAGATCCCAATTGGATGTTTGATGAAATTGATAAACATTTTTTTGGTTTTTACCATTATGGCTGTTATACATATACTGGTATATGCATAAGTACACACACGACACCATACTCCAAAATTCGCTCAAATATGCATCAGGTTAAAAGAAATAGTAGTTTTACCCACAGTAGTACTTAGCAGGCAGTAGACAAAACAAATCTCTAAAAAGAATTGCTGAGACATTATTTTCACTTTCGCGGCAGCCTTGTCAATATAACTCATATTACAGAATACAAAACTTAATAATAAATAAGTCGCATACAGAATAATCAAATAAGAATATAGGATAATGGAAAAGCAATCTTACTATAGATATATTTCAAAAATAGGCTTTGCAATCAAATATGCAAGAGTGGTCTTTTTGTTAAATGCTATCATAATGATAATATTGAGCCATGTACTTTTAATCGAAGAAGCAAAAGGATCATCTTCTGGATTGCAAGTATTTGTCCATATAACTGGTGGCAATGGAAGAGCCTCAGTATGTGTATACTCTGAGAAGGAAAACCTTGGCTGTAGGGCCATAAATATTCCTGATACGGTACCATTTGTATTTAATACTCAATCCATAGGGCTCGGACAAAAATTCAAAGCCTGCATTCAAGCTGTCAAACTGTACTGTACTACTTCAACTTACGATGCGCCGGCGGGCAGAGGGAAACATGTTTACCTCTCAATACCTGAACTGAGTAGCGAGATAAACCAAGAGAGAAAATTAGATCCAGTGCCAGGATCATCATCTCAGCAAAATTCGTCTTCCAATCATTTCATTCTCTATACTAATCCTGATCACGACTTTAAGATTTGGTATCCTTCGGACTGGTCAGTAAATGAAAAAAACATAACTCATAGTGGAGTCTTAATTGCATCTCCAGATATGGCTGGAAAAATTCTAGTTTCTACCATGAATGTTAGCCCCATTGAATCAAGAATGACTCCTTCTGAGTTGGCCAAAAGTGTCCTATCATCACAGAATGATAGCAGATCAAGGTTGGTTGAACTTAATGCAAATAATTACTTTCTATCTGGGCACCCTGCTGTCAAAATTGTGCAAATCAGAAATAGTGATGCTGGATTAGACGATGATGCTACTGGCGAATATAAATCAATGAGTCTAGTTACGTTAGTAGAAGGCAAGGCATATTTTGTTTCCTACCTTGCACAACCAGAAATGTATCCTAGTTATTTGCAAACTGCTCAAACTATAATTGACTCATTTGAAATTACAAACAAATAGTAAAAAAAGCATGTGACAGCTTTACGTAAATTTTGATTGATAGATGATGGTAGTATTGCGACTATGCTACATGATATTCTAGTAGCGTATCAGTAGCTGGAATTGATAAACTATGTGATAATATGATATATTGGTAGTATACTACGGCATCAATAACAGCTAACCGTGATAATTTACAAGTATACGAGCGTATACTATATGTTAGTCAGAATACATTAGAATTCTTGTGATATGTCTGTTTTCGTAGAGAATTAATTTAGGTAATTTGGAATAGTATTTGACTCCACAAAAGCAGCATCAATTAGAAAAAAGGTAGAATATAATACATTCAAAATAAAATAGTACCTTGAAATGCCCTTATTTCAACGTGCAGAGCCTCAAGAAACTGATGATTCTTGGTCATTTAAACAATTACGTAGAACTCAAACCTCATATCTCACTCATGATTATCACAGATATCCTGCAAAATTCATTCCTCAATTAGCGGAAAGGTTGATCAAAGAGAACAGTAAATCAGAAGATCTTATATGCGATCCATTTATGGGTTCTGGGACTACTCTCCTTGAAGCCATGTTAAACTCGAGACGTGCATACGGAAGCGACATAAATCCTGTATCAGTATTGATTAGTAGGGCTAAAACGACTCCAATTGAACCTAATTATTTGAAGGATCAAACTTCCTTAGTACTTGAAAAAATCAATGCAGATCTTGAAAATAGAACCGAAGCGATGACTATTTTTGGAGCTGCAGTTTTTAGTAGCATTATACCTGATAATAAAAAAATAGACTACTGGTTTCCAGAAGAACAGAAAATAGACTTGGCAATCATATTATCCAGGATCAATTGTGTAGATGATCAAGACATACGAACTTTCCTACTTTGTGGCTTCTCCAATATCCTGAAAGCATGTTCGAGGTGGATGATGAGATCTACCAAGCCAACTATAGACAAGCACAAAATAATAGCAAGTGCATACAGAAGTTTCACTCTACAGATCAAAAGGATGTCAATAAAGAATGAAGATCTATGGAACAGAATCGGTGGAAAGCAAGCTGATTGTGTTATATATAATAACGACGCTCGCAGAATAAACCTGGAAAATGAATCTGCTACATTGATCATTACTAGTCCTCCCTATGTTACTTCATATGAATATACAGACTTGCATCAACTCTCAGCCATTTGGTTAAGATACATAGACAAGTTATCAGATTTTAGATCAAAATTCATAGGTTCCGTACATAAGGCCAGCCATGACGGTAACCTATACAGTAAATTGGCAATGAAAATTGTAGATGATCTTGGCATAATAAACATTAGAGAATCTAAAGCGGTGGGACAATATTTCTTTGAAATGCAGGAATGCTTTAGAGAAATGCATAGAATTCTAAAACATGGAGGTCGAACATGCATAATTATTGGGGACACACAGTTACGGAGAGTTAGCATATATAATGCACATGTGTTCATTGAGTCGATGCATGAGATTGGATTTAAAACTCACAGAGTTATCAAGCGAGCGATCCCAAATAAGATCCTCCCATTAACAAGAGATGAAGGCACTGGACGGTTTTGCAAAACTATTAGAGCAAATAGGCTGGCTTATCCTACCGAATACATTCTTATTATGGAAAAAGCTTGAAGTCTTTTTTACTTCTGAAGATAATTAAAGATGAGGAAAAAACAGATGATCATAGGTAGCTCATACTATTTGTACTACCAAAAAGTCGGATAAATTCTCTGGCCGGTGTTACTACGCAGCAGCATCTATAATTTGGCAATAACTAATGATGCTGCTGCTTCTTTCTATCTTCCTTAACACATACAGAAAGAGATATCCAGAAGTTTGTCATAGATAATCCGGGCTGCTCTAACCTCCTCCCCCTGCACCCATTCCTCCACCTGTTGATTCAACTTCTAACGATTCTAATTCTTTGTCTTCTTCGATCTTATCCTTTAATTTTTTATTTTTCTGAGTTTCCTCTTGTGCTTTATTATCAGACGACACTATGAAATTCCATATTGTGTATCTTCTTTAATAAGATAGTGCATTACTAAAGCCCAAAAATGTTACATACTCAAACATAAGTTATATTGACTTGCTTGTTTGCTGTGCCGTGTTAGTTGCGAAAAGACATAATATAATACGTGTATATCGATCGATAGCCTTTATCATTATCCATTTTATATTATCATATGTTATTATTCTTCGCGAACCACCTGAGGAGAAGAGGCCTTAAATATAGCATATATATCGTCGCCTTGGCTAATTGATATGTCGGCTCTAGCTTCTTCTGTAATCCTCGATGTAATGTGAAACGCATCTACAATCATATGTACATCTACTATACCCACATCATAACTGGTAATCTTTGCAACTTTGGCTTTTACAAGATTGCGCGCACTTGTTTTCACTACTTCTCTTGAAAGAATTATGTCTTCTGGCCTAACTAGTATTCCAATCTTAGATCCAACACTGTAATCACCTAATGCTTCCAATAAATGTGAACCGATGTTGAAAGTTGTAAGTCCACCTTTTGAGTTTATAACATTTCCCTCCAGATAGTTGCCTTGTATACTGGATAATGTGTTTGATAAGAATCCAAACGTGGGATTGTTATTTTGCCGTCTTATCAGCATAGATTCAAGTCTATCTGTATACTTTATCATACCATTTTGCAATAGAGAGACAGAGTCAGCAAGTGAATAAACATCATCTTCAAAATGAGTTACATAAATAGTTGGTACGGCTTGTCTTCTAACAACTCGTCGTAGCTCCAGCCTTAGCTTTCTTTTAGTAGGAATGTCTAAATGAGAAAATGGCTCGTCCATTAGTATAATTTTAGGTTTTGTTACAAGCATTCTAGCCAAAGAAACCTTTTGCATTTCGCCTCCGCTTAATCCCTGGATACGTCTATTAGTCAAGTGTGAGATTCCAAGATCATCGAGCAGCTTTTTAATCTCGACCTCAATTTCATTTTTCCCACTTCTTTTTTTTGCAGCACCAAAAAATATATTCTCGACTACATTCAGATGGGGAAATAGCGTTGGGTTCTGAAATGTATAACCTATCCTTCTGGACTCTATCGGTAGAGCAGTTATATCTATTCCATCAACAACAATTGAGCCACTGTCTGGCTTTACCAACCCACAAATAACGTTGAGAACTGTAGTCTTGCCACTTCCAGTAGGCCCAATCATAACCAAAATCTCATTATCATTTACTTTTAGACTCACAGGCCCCAATGTAAATCCAGGAAACTTTTTGGTCACATTAACAAGTTCTAGCCGGCTCAGCTTAGTAAGTTCACCACTTGAACCTCAATGTATGTTCCCTTTGCTTTTTTCTTGCTGCATAGAAGATAACTATAGCCACAATAGATAACATCATAGCTAACATTATATCTGGAATAGCATTTCTTAGGCCACCGATTGCATTGTCTTCAAAGATCTGAATTGAGATGGTATGTGGGTTATATGCCATCATCATCGTTGCTCCGAGCTCACCTACAGCCCTGACCCATGACAATATAGACCCTATAACTATTCCAGTCTTGGCCAGGGGAAGTGAAACCCTAAAGAACGTCTCAAACCTAGTTTTACCTAATACCCTTGCAATATTCTCATAAGATTCATCAACAGACTCAAATGCTGCTTGAGATGAAAGGACCATAAATGGAGATGCTACATAAGTTTGTGCTATTATAATTCCAAGTATAGATTGTGTAAATTCAACCCCGGGAAATGTTTTGACTAGAGGCGAGTATGGTCCAAACACTCCTAAAAGAAGAGCTCCGCTTGCGAGTGGCGGCAGAACTAATGGAATAATTACAATAATTCTCAAGAGAAATTTGCCTGGGAAATTATTGTATCTGGCTAAGAAATATGACAATGGTATTCCGAATAGAGATAAAAGTAATGTAGAGATCGTTGCAGAAACTAGACTGAGGATCAAGGCGCTACCAACCTGAGGTCTTGATAGAGAGTCTAACAGCTTTGAGGGCTCTACAAAGATCAATATAGTTACAAGTGGATAAGATATATACACTATGGCTATTCCAGATAAAATAATAATAAAGAGATTAAATCCCTGAAGATTTTTACCCATCATCACTGACATGCCACCAATCGTATCATTTTGTATTATGTAATGCGCTTTTAGTTATCTTGGCGCTGGTATTTCATTTATTATAGTTCTTATAGGAAAGGGTATTTTATCAACTTGTCCTTCGATAATAGGCTTGATATAATTTAGTCCTTGGTTTTGTAATATATGTTCACCACTGGTAGATAACAAAAACCTTATAAAAGATATAGCTCCAGCCAAATTATCAACTGTTATCTCTGGTATTGTAGCTGAAAAATATATAGGTTCACCATATACTGTCTCGCCAGTATCTAAAGTATATGAGGCCTTTTTATAAAAATCAGAAAATGCCGGATTTGCGAGGTTAATTTGAGAAGGCAGTGTAATGTAGGGAAGTCCCCTAGCTATAGCTTCATGCTTGTATGCGGCTGCTGCGTCTAACTGGCCTGACTCTAGGACAGTCTTAAGAGTTTCTTCTGGAAAGACTTGTTTAGGATTCCTATCTTGTCCTAGAATGCTTTGTTTAATATTCTGATCCTTGTAGTATATGTTAGCTAATTTGGCAGCTATAACCGTATAGTAACCTTTTGGGTCCAATTCTGGATCGGTCCTTCCAAATTTAAATCCTGGCTCTGATAGAATTTGATACCATGCCAATTCTCCTTTCTTTGCCTTATCTAGATCGAGATGAAAGCGGCTAATAGGGGAATATGTGATTACCATCTCAGCAGATGCAAACCTTACTAGCCATTGTGCAAGTGGCCGATGGAGCTGTTCCTGCTGCTTATCAGCAGCAATACTACTATCATTCATCATCAACTTCATAATTGGAATTGTCCCGGCACTAACAAAAACGTCTGGCCTCCTTTGACCATCGATTATCATATTAGCAATTTGAACCGATCCTCTTCCTTCGCCTGTGTATTTATAGCCAGTCTTTTGTTCAAATGATGGCCCTAGGCTAGTTTCAAATGTCTTTAAAAGAGAAGCGGCGTACATCACAAAGACTTTTCCATTTTTCGTTGAGGTTTGTTGCTGATAAGAGATCGCGGTTCCTCCAATTATAAGCATAGAGAATGCAATTGCAAAAGATAGGGCTGCTGCAAAAAGAATGAATTTACTATTTGTTGGGAATAACAACATCTGCTTCAGCAACTCCATAAATTAATATTCTCATAAGCCTTTCTGCTAATATAATTGCCAAAGATGTTGTTGTATTTGTATCTTGCCTTAAGAAAAAAGAAGATATAAGTGAACAGTAAAGAAGCTTTTGTGTTGTTACGACTATAATTAGAATATGAATTTTACATTGTATGTCGTTACTAATCAAATTCTACAATAGCCCACATTTGTATCAGCAATTAAGATATGCTAGAGAACAAATTATGGGTTAAAGATATCTAAAAACCTGCACAAACCATTTGTGATCTAGTCTACCTTAAAGAATACTTCTATAATCCCTTTCTTATTCTTTAAGAGTATTGTATGCACTAAGTAAATCAGCTGCTAGTGCAGTATCATCATTTGGACCGATTCTGTTTAATAAAACTTCAATAGCCTTGACAAGTGCCTCCTTTATGTCTTTTGATTGGAACATCTTCCCCTTTGTAGGCCCTTGACAAGGCTATAAACTCGTCAATTTGATGTAATTGCAATTTCTGAATATTATGAAACTGAAATTTGATCAAGTATATAATAAATATACAAATTAGCACTAAGTTTATAACCTCATTTCTTAGTGAAACTGCACTTCCCTCCAAAAAGTCAACTCTACCTTTTAGACGAATAGAACTTGACAAGATCCGCTGGTTGTCTTGATCTAACTCTTGCCTTTGATTCTCTAAAAGTGCTGCGTCTTTTGTCAACATATCTACCGTCTTGGTCAATCCTTCTATTGCAGATTTAAGCCCTCCATACTTGTTTAAATCAGAAACAAGTGATTGCATATCAATATTGCTATCATCACCGCCACATGACTGCTCCTGAGCTCAGACCGTTATTGGAAGCAATATCATTTCGCGGATTACCTTGGAGCCATTGCTGTATCTGGATTTAATGTTGTCAGGTAATTTAGCTGGCATACTTCTATAACAATTGCGGTACTAATTTATTACATTTTGGTCAAATACGTCAAATAGACGGTCATATGGATGGTCAAATGAGTCATATTGTATTAGTGCGTGCTTTTAGGGGTTTGAAGATTATTTTTGGCTAATGGAATAGAATAGAATAGAATAAATTTATAGGGATTAAGAGTTAGCGAGCCATATTATTCTTATAGAAATATCTTATACTATAATCAGATTTAGTAATAACAGGTCTACAATACGTTTAGTACTAATATTCGAGCCCTTAAACTTCGGAGTCATTTCCGCGTAATGAGAAGGATTAAGAGCGCATTCTGTAGACCTCAGAGGGATATTCACAAGGTTTGTTCCCATCTCTATATTGATGTAACCTGTGTTCTTCAAAACGTATCAATCGAATTGAGTGAATGCTCATTTCGTGCTGCCAGAACAAATTTATCTAGATTTTTCCTAGTACAAAGCTTTGATTATTCTCTAATGATAATTTTATAACAATCTTCAATATGAGGCATAATTTGGCGGTCAGACATGATAGCGTTTTAGTATGTAATCGGGCTAATTATTTCTGAAATGTCTTTATGCTTATTTCTGTAAACCTACGGTCTTTTACGGTATTTAATGCCATAAAATACCATAGTTTATATAGATGTAAATCCATATGACTGTACATGTCAACAAAAGAACAAAGAAGAGAAAAAGAAGAAGTAAGCACAGCGACAACAACCACATCATATAACACAGCTCAAGCACAGCAAGAACAACAACATTCTGTTAATAGAGCACTAGATGAGACCAAGAACAATATTAGAAGAGCAACA
>JBJMFM010000289.1:0-3036 GCA_045808425.1 Nitrososphaeraceae archaeon
ACATGACCTGAATTAAATTGATTATTTCTACAGAATTACCTGTTGAAGCAGAATGCCGGGGCTAATATCAGTATAGATTAATGAAACTGTCTATGTAAGAAATTCGGGGCAGCATTTCTATTCAAAAAATATGAAGGAAAATAAGGAAGTTATTAGTTCAAGTTAATGCGTCTTCTGTATTTACTTTGGCCTTGTTTAGTGTTTCAGAGCTTGGTTTTCCTTCTGCATCTCGTTCTGTTTTTTTTGCTTCTTTAGCTATATCTGTCATGTGCGCATGTTGCAGCAACATAGTTTAATAGACATGTTTAATATCATCCGTCTTCTATTTATGGCATAGTTTTTTAATCTAAAATTAAACTATTAGCCGCCCAATTTGGATTCTATTCTAGGTAAATCTGAATATTTTATTAATTCATAACCTTCTTTTTCTTTTATGTATTTTATCATTTCAAGTTGGTCTTGCAATGCCCCATCAGGGTCATGGGGAGGATGGATAGCCATTCTAAATAGCCCATTAGTTTTACCATTGACATTGAATATTCTCTTATAAAACATCTCTTTGTTCTGCTGTAGAGTTTGTTTATTTTTTTCTTTATCTCCTTGTTGATCCCAATTCATAACTGGATGAAGTATGTATTTTTTGCCTTCTTGAATGAATTCAATGTCTGTCATAGATTCTGACATACTAAAGTTCAATTCCTTTAATGCTTCTATACACTGACGGCTCAAATGCCATGCTGGGGGTATAAACATAGATGGTCTAGGTAGATTAACAGCGGATAAAATATCCAATCCTTCTTGGATTTCTTGCTTTTCTTCTTCTTTTGATTCTGTATCAAAATCCTCTATCTTTCCATCTATCTGATGATAGAATCCATGTAAGGTAAGATCTACATGTCCATATTTTAATAATGAAGAAATTTGTTTGCAAAAATCTATATAATCTTCAAGTCTGTATTTTTTGTTGTAATTTGGCACAATGCTCAGATTGTATTTAACTTTCAATTTATTCAATTGTTCTGTCACTGTAAGTATGTCTTCAGAATGTGAAGGGTTAATATCATGAATTGTTATGATTGCCAATTTTTGGTCTATCATATATAGACTACAATGAAGTTTTTGGCAATATTTAAAGACTGATCAGTCTATAAAATCTTGGTAACCTGGCATTTTGCCAGCTATACTGCGACTAGACAAGATCTTAGTTCAACAGGCGATAACCTATCACAACCTTACATTGCCATAGACTTTCCAACTACTCATGCATTATGTCCTAGTGGTACTACAGCTGTATCTCCTGGTCCTGTTTCAGTTTCTGTTCCATCATCCATTACAACTTTTATTCTTCCAGATATAACATACATTGGATGTGGTGCTTGGCAGCTATTTGTTTTGACTAATGGTTTGACACATTTTTCCCAGCTCTATCCTGGCTCAAATGTTGATCTGCCAATAACAACGTCACCAAGGTTTGCAAGTTCAATCTTTCCTTTCTCAAATGTTCATGTTTCGTCTGGTGAAGAATCCAAACTTTTCTTCTGCATCTTTGTTGCCAACTTGTTATCAAAAATATTTTATTTTTATTATGTTTATAAGAGTTGTTTTGTAGTCAGATAAATTAGCCTATGCTGGATGGACATTTAGAGGTATAATAAAAGTTCATGCAGTGTCTTTTATCAAATGGAACAATGGCTTCCCTCCAAGAATGATAAGCTCAAGGGGCAGCAATTTTTTTAAAAGTTTAAGGAAAAAGAAGAATCAAAGGTGAATCGTGTGGATGAAAGCTATTGCTTTTGCAATCACTGTACTCCTTGATCTGTTGATGGCGAGATGTTAATGATCAATCACATAAAATATCTTTATCTAAAGATTGGTCCATAGTTATCAACCAGTTCAACATGTCTGCTCTTCCTCTCTCTAAGTATTTCCTTACATTCTCTACTACTGGGGGAATAGCCTTGCTGCATTCCACAACATGGACAAAATGCGCTTTTGTTATACATGTAAACTTCACCTCTTATGAACCCTACAAAGATACCAAAAATAATGCAACACTTATACCCAATACTTGCTAATATAATGTAGGTCATTGCTTGTGATAGAAAGATGTGAAAAATGTGGTAAGCCTTTCATGGATAAATCAGAAGTAAATAGACACAAGATGTACGAACATAGTGTGCCTGTATCGCCATTTGAAGAAAATAAAGAAGGTACAACAATATATGAAAGTATAAATGGTCAGAAAAAGGAAACTGGAAATAGAAATAGTCATCCAGAAGAGTTACAAAAGTCAATAACAACGACGACTACTACTGCTACATCTACCAATGTAGATACAACCAACAAGAGAGAGAATAATAATGGCAACAACTATAGCAAGGGTATCAACATTACCCAAAATAGATCCAGAGGCTTTAGGTCCTTCAGATTATGATGTTGTGCTAGGCAAATATTATATCAATTCTCATTCTTTTCCAAATCTACTTCGTCATTACTTTGAAAATTAGCACAATAGCAACTCATGCTCTTCAATATTCCAAATCCAGAAATGCTTGTTAGGAGTCTTTCAAAGAATCTGTTTTGTTGCCGTTATATCTGAGTGTTGATACTAAACCTCTTCTTCAAATCCTTAAATGCCAATTGATTTACAATTTATTATAATAGAGTTAGCTTTAGCTTTTACCCTTTACCCTATACACAAAGAAGGTCAGATAGATCAATATTGCTATCTTCTTGTCCTAACCAATTAACTTAATTCATATATAGTGTTATTAGCCTTGTGAGGACATTATGAAAAATAATAGCGAAAGTTTACTATTTTTAGTCGAAAATACCAATATTATGAAATTTACTGCCAGCATGGGAATACTTGTATTCGCTACAGCAATTATATTGCTATGTTCATTTGCGACCATCGTTAATTCAGTAGCTGCAGATATTGATTCAGATCTATACAGAGCAAGGGATAATGTATGTGCAAATGATCCTGTTGGCAAAGGTTGTCAACAGATCTGTAAATTTGTCAATTGCGGTGGC
>JBJMFM010000290.1:0-5706 GCA_045808425.1 Nitrososphaeraceae archaeon
AACACTATGATTCTAAGCTAAACAAATGCGTTCCAACTCCATCATGTAAAGTTGATTGTACAACTAATCCAACTGATCCATCGTGTCCACCTCTACCATCATGTGAAGAGGGATCGTCAGACTGTCCACCTCCACTTTGTCAGCCGGCTGTGATAGGTATATCATGTCCTCCCCCATCTCCGCCTCCTTGTCCAGAAGGTCAACACTATGATTCTAAGCTAAACAAATGCGTTCCTATATGTCCTAGCGTTACAGAGCTAGTAAATGGAAAATGTTGAAAGAAAACAGGATACAAGAAAGAGAAGGAAGCTACCAGAATCTAGTATATTTATAACTCCAATATAATTTCACAGTACATATGGATCTTTCTTGGAATGATAGACGTACCAGGCAATTTTTGACAAATGTTGGACTTATTACAAGTGATGGACTTCATGGTCCTAATGTAATGGCAGCTGAATGGACACATCACATATCTTATAGCCCTAGTCTAATTGCTGTAAATATTCGTGGCATAGACGCTACAGCTGAAAATATCAAAGATTCTAAGGAGTTTGGAGTTAATCTAGCAGCTGAAGATCAAAACCTACTCTGCAGCCTTGCTGGAAGGTATTCTGGCAAGCATATTGATAAAGTAGCTTTTTTTAAAGAAATTGGTGTAGTATTCTATAAAGCAAACAAAATCAAAGCATTGTTGATAAGAGGTGCTGCTATGAATGCAGAATGCAAGCTCCTAACACAGGAAGAAACAGGAGATCATATAATGTTTGTTGGAGAGGTAATTGAAATAACAGCTGATGAGAACATTAAGCCTCTAGTTTATCACAATGGTATGTATTGGAAGCTAGGTGATAACCTTCCTAGGCCGCGGCAAGAAATTTTAGATGGAATAAAGCTGTTTGCTGAAAAATACAAAAAAGGCCGTAATAATAACAACAGCTCTATAAAAACCTCCTAAACCAAAGAAATAAAATTTGTGATGAATTAATTAAGCTTTGTACTAAAGTGAAATGCTTTAACTGCTATTTAGAATATTATCCACCACTTCACAATCCTATCTGTCCCTATTGTGGATTTTGTTATTATTGTAGAGAGTTCGGTTGCTTTCATATTTCCCTCGTGCAATAGAATGGCTATTCATATTCACGCATGGTATACTTTGTGAAAGTTAGCTTTATGCTTATTGTTGATATTCGATCTAACAAAAATGTCTATCGTGTTTAGAAGATAACAGACAGAAAATGGATGTATGGCTAAATAAAAAATAGAAAGGCAAAATACGTCATTATATTGTATACTAAGTGAGCTTTTCAATTATGAAAGTTTACTAATGTCCAAGGTCGCAAAGCGATAAGGGCTGTTTTGTGATACCCTAACAAAGCGGTCGTTATAGTAATTGTAGTCTAGACTATTTTCAATATGACTATGCCATAAATCATGGATGAAGTCTAAGTATTCCTTTCTGTTTTTCCCTTTCATTCTCATAGCTTCATGTGATAGTAAATGTGAAATCTTAGTGCAATTATTGTCGGCGAAGAATTTTGCACGTTCGCTACCAGAGGTGTTTGTAGCTGGTCTTTTCCAATGAACCATCCCAAAGTTCTCAGTCGAATACCCCTCCGTCTGACAGTCTGTCCAGAAAGGGCTAAAATATGCTAAATAGAAGTGGTAGATTCCTTTTCCTCTTTGGATATGATCCCTGAGAAGATAATCTAATGACATCCTATCAAATAGTTTTCCAGGAACCACAGGTAAAATGTCAGCATCGACACTAAAGTCTATACGAAAGTGACGTTTAATCCACCAATGAAAGAATCTAGACATTGAATAAACATAATCCCAATCCTCCTTCTGTCTTATCTGCCACTCTTCATTCTTTGCAATGTAAATGAAGAATAACTTTTTATTTAACAATTCCCAAGAATTTTAATTAGAACGAATATAATAAAAACCATCCATTATGGTCTAGTTCTTTTCCTCGTTTACTAAGCATATAACTGAAAAAACCCTTGAAATGTATGCTGAAGTCCACTGTAGGGGCTCACATATGTGAAAGGAATCACATGCCCAATTTAGACAATACCATCAGTACAGAAACTTGATGATTATTGACTATTCAATTTGTAATTGTTGCTTATTAGCTAGAATGTTAGCCCCAGATTATACTATGCTAATATCACAGATAAGTTATTAATTCGGAAAAGATAAAACGCAAATGGTGTTTTGTGCGTGTCGTTCAGAAAGATAGGAGCAGTAGTTCTACTTGTTGCTAATATGAAGAGGTCGATTAACTTTTATAAGAATATCCTTGGTTTGCCTATTAAAAGGCAATCTAGAGACTGGACTGAATTCTTCAACAATGGGACTGTCTTAGCCTTGCATCCGGCTAAGAAGAAAGACAAACTAAAATCTGGATCGACTATCCTGATAGGATTTATGGTTAATGACCTAGATTATTCTGTCAAGCAATTGAAGAAGAAGAAAGTGAAGTTTTTCAAACAGCTCAAAAAGGAACCATTTGGCAAACATACCATTATTTTAGATCCGGATGGTCACTTGATCTCGATAGCTGAGCTGAAGGAAAAATCCGCAGAGGGATTTGATCTTTTGGGACTAATTGGTGCAGAATAGGCGAAGCATTACTTTGGAGTAATATAGCATTGCGGATATAATTACATAATTTTTGTTATTTTGTTATTGCTCTATATATATATTACAATGAAGCATATTTCATATTATTGTAAAGATGACAAAATGCAGATTAAAGATGATTTAGAGCGTATCGCTAAGGGCGAAATTCTATCTGATAGCTGGAGTAGAGACGTATACTCTGTTGATGCTAGCAATTATACGATAAGACCCTCAGTGATAGTGTGTCCAGAGAGTGAATACGATATACAAGCAGTATGTCGATATTGTTTTTCAAATAACGTTTCTATAACGGCAAGGGGGGCCGGAACTGGTCTTCTCGGTCAATGCCTGTCTGATAGTATCGTTATTGACTGTACAAAACACATGAATAACATAACCGAAATCGGAGATGATTACGTCATAATCCAGCCAGGGCTAGTCAAAGGTACACTAGATAAGGAACTTGAAAAGAAAGGAAAATTTCTCCCGCCTGATCCTGCAAGTAGTAATTATTGCACGATTGGGGGTATGATTGCAAATAATTCGAGTGGGGCTCATAGTATGGGCTATGGTAATACGATAGACTTTCTAGAAGAAATCCATGTTGTTTATTCTGATGGTAGTTTTGGATTACTTGGCAACAAGAGACGTATTGACAGTGCAGAATTCGGCAATGATGCAAACGGTAAGCTAATGAAAACTTTGTTAGGATTGCTGTCGCCTCACTCTGAGGAGATTGAAAAGCAATATCCAAGAGTAAAAAAGAATTCATGCGGTTATAGGCTTGATGCAGTGATAAATAACCATTGTTTTTCTCCACAGAAAATATTTGCTGCTTCTGAAGGAACATTAGGAATTGTGACCTCTGCTAAAATGAGAGTTATAGACATTCCACTCTATCGTCATTTGCTAGTATTAGGGTTTGAAAATTTGTTATCTGCAGTATACGTTGTTCCGCTTATTTTACAATTTTTCCCTGTCGCTCTTGAAATGCTTGATCATTCTGTATTTTGCTATGGGAGAAACATACAACATTCGGAGGATAATCCAGCGTCAGGTAGTGGTTGTCTGTTATTTGTAGAATTCGCAGGAGATAACATGACCAATGTTGAAAGGAACGTCAATTCATGTATAAATAAATTATCTTATAGATGTAATGTTATAGAAAGTGTGACCGATGAACAAAGCTTGGTACGGATATGGTGGGCCAGGAAAAGTGCATTAAATCAGGTCATGAAATTAACGATTGGTAGCAGAAAACCAATTGGACTGATAGAAGATACAGTAGTCAGCCCATACTTGCTATACGATTACACACAATACTTGCAACAAATGTATATTGATTGCAAGCTAGACTACGTATTCTACGGTCATGTTGGAGATGGCAACTTGCATACGAGACCGTTAATAGATATCGCTTCTCAGTCAGAAATTGAATTAATACAAAATCTTGCTCACAAGGTTTTCAGTAAAGTCATCAAATCGGGTGGAACTATTACAGGAGAACACGGAGACGGTCTAGGCCGAGCAAAGTATATAGAATATATGTACACGAGTGAGATCTATTCGCTTTTCAAGGAAGTAAAAAAGTTATTCGATCCCAAATTCATTATGAATCCAGGTAAAAAAGTTATTCAATCTACAAATTAATAGTTGTAGTGTAATTATATAGCGTATCAATAATCTTGTACTTGCCTGTAAGCGGACGTCAGCGTGAGGATAACCAGACTTCTAAACTAGATTATATACAGCAATATATCCAGATAGACTTATAGAACTTATCAATCTCATTAAGAGACCGATAATATCATCCAATTCGCTATTTCATATCATTTATCGACGAAAGAAAATGAATCACTATATTATCAAAATAGTAAAGTGCATAATGTTTCAATATCAATACTTATGTCTATATAACTTGTCAATTTCGCAAGCTTACTTTTATGAGCTTCCCCAAATCAAAATCTTAAGCCGTTCTACGGTCAATACACGAACTAGCTCTTTATCCGTTTTATAATTCCGTATGTCTAACTTGATCTTCATTTTTATGTATCACATAAGCTAATCTATGGAATGAAGCTTACCGGCCTATTCGGGTTTGTTATAATGATGTGGATAATGGTTTTGGCAGAAGCAGCCTTTTTGGTATTCCTTGTGCCTTTGTTGGATCATATTTTAATTAGAAACGGATATAGTAGGCTAATTGTATCTTCAATTGAAGCATTAATATCTATTTCATCTGTGGTGATGTTGATATTTGTGTTCAACAGAATGAAGAACATATACATGGAAAAGAAACTTCAATTGTAAAACAAGGTAATGATGGCTTTGTTGACGCCGAATAAATAACATAAAGCAAACTTAAGGCTATATAAAGACGATATATATGTTTATTTAGTTAACATATAACGAGTGAGGCACGTTTGAAAAATATCCTGCTCGATTGTATTTGAAATATTCATGTAACTTGAAGGGCATTCATAGATAATAATAGTGGCAGCAGTAAGGAGTAATAATAATTAATGTTTCACGCCAAATGCTATTTTGACAGCTTCCTTAAAAGAAATATGTTACTGAGGAATGTCGTAATAATTTTCTGTTCTAAAAATCTATCAATGGTTCTATTTGCATCAAACGAGCTCGATTATGGTGATCATCATGAAGGATCAATTGCAATCTCATTTGTTCATAAAGCACTGCAGGGATAGCAAGGCTATTATAACACACTGACGACCAGATTCTGTAATGGTCGGGAAAGATAAACCCTCATACCATGCTCAACATCATGTGACTGCAATAACATTTCTCATATTTGGCATTATTACCACTAGCACATTGTTTGTTTTTACATTAGTATTAAACCAAAATCATACTGCAATGGCACAACAACAGCCTAATGGTAATTCTTTTCAGATGGATAACATGACATTTTCCCATCATACGGCTTCAGTTAATGGTATTCAATTACACTATGTTATTGGAGGACATGGCGATCCTGTAGTTTTATTACATGGATGGCCAGAAACATGGTATGCATGGCATAAAGTAATGCCAGCCTTAGCTAAGAACTATACT
>JBJMFM010000291.1:0-5181 GCA_045808425.1 Nitrososphaeraceae archaeon
GCCGTGGAGTTGCTCGAATTGACTATGATTCCATGGATTCTTTGAGTGCTTCTACAGGCGATGTTATTGAAATCAGGGGCAAACGTAGAACAGTTGCCAAGTGTTTACCACTTTATCCTTCAGATGAAGGCAAGGGAATAATCAGAGTAGATGGCCTTGTAAGGAATAATGCAGGTGTAGCTATAGGCGATACTGTTGTAGTGAGAAAAATCAAAGCAGTTCCAGCCGAGAAAGTTATAGTTGCTCCTTTAGAGGCAATACCTCCTATCGATGAACGATATTTAGCTGATGCTCTTGAAAGTGTTCCACTTATCAAGGGAGATAATGTAATGGTTCCTTATTTTGGTGGCAGGCTTATGTTTCAAGTCATCGGGGTAACCCCTCCTGCTGTCGACGCTGTTCTGGTTACTCAAAAAACTATATTTAACATAGCAGAAAGGGGCACTTCACTTGATAGGGGCACACGGGTTGCATATGAGGACATTGGTGGATTAAAAGAAGAAATTCAAAAAGTCAGAGAAATGATTGAACTTCCACTACGACATCCAGAAATTTTTGAGAAGCTAGGTATTGAAGCGCCAAAGGGTGTATTACTTTATGGTCCTCCTGGTACAGGTAAGACTTTGTTAGCAAAAGCAGTAGCTAATGAGAGCAATGCTCATTTCATCAGTATCTCCGGACCTGAAATAATGAGCAAATTCTATGGTGAATCTGAAGCAAGGTTGAGAGAAATATTCAAGGAGGCAAAGGAAAAGGCACCATCTATAATATTCATTGACGAGATTGACTCTATTGCTCCAAAAAGAGAGGAAGTTACAGGAGAAGTGGAGAGAAGAGTAGTATCTCAGCTATTATCTTTAATGGACGGCTTGGAAGCAAGAGGCAAAGTCATTGTAATTGCTGCTACAAACAGACCAAACGCAATTGATCCAGCATTAAGACGTCCTGGCAGATTTGATAGAGAAATTGAAATTAAAGTTCCTGACAAGAGAGGTAGATTAGAGATACTGCAAATTCATACCCGCAATATGCCTCTAGATACAGATGTCGATCAAGATCGAGTTGCAGCAGTAACACATGGTTTTGTAGGTGCAGATCTTGAATATTTATGCAAAGAGGCAGCTATGAAATGTTTGAGAAGATTACTACCTGAACTTAACTTGGAAGATGAGAAACTTGCACCAGAAGTACTAGACAAATTAATTATAACTAGAAGTGATTTTGAGAATGCTATAAAAGACGTAATGCCGTCTGCTATGAGAGAAGTCTATCTGGAACCACCTGATGTTAGTTGGAATGACATAGGAGGTTTGGAAGAAGTCAAGCGTGAATTACAGGAAGCAGTAGAATGGCCTATGCGCTATCCGAACTTGTACAAGGAATTAGGTCATTTGATTCCTAAAGGAATCCTATTGCATGGGCCTTCGGGTACCGGTAAGACTATGCTCGCAAAAGCTGTAGCGACAGAATCTGAAGCTAATTTCATCAGCGTGAAGGGTCCTGAATTAATTAGTAAATGGGTCGGTGAATCGGAAAAAGGTATCAGAGAAATTTTTAGGAAAGCAAGGCAGGCTTCTCCATGTGTAATATTTTTTGACGAGGTGGATTCCATTGCTCCACATCGTGGAGGAAGAAGTATGGGAGAAGATGGAGTTGGAGGTGCTACTGGAATGGAAAGGATGTTATCTCAGTTATTGACTGAGATGGACGGTATACAAGAAATGCAAGGAATAGTTGTAATTGCTGCAACCAACAGAGCCGATATGATTGATCCAGCCTTAATAAGACCAGGTAGATTTGACAAGATTGTCTATGTACCAAATCCAGATAAAAAGACAAGAGAGAAAATCCTCAGTATATATACAAAAGGCAAGCCCATTGGTCGGGATATTGATTTAAAGAAAATAGCCGAGAAGACAGAAGGATTTAGCGGTGCTGACGTATCAGCAATTGTTAACACTGCAATTTCTTTGGTGTTGCATGAATATTTACAGAAGTATCCTACACCAGAAGAATCAGTAAAACATGCT
The DNA here is from genome assembly GCA_045808425.1 of Nitrososphaeraceae archaeon. GTDB lineage: Archaea > Thermoproteota > Nitrososphaeria > Nitrososphaerales > Nitrososphaeraceae > JAFAQB01. The sequence goes on from JBJMFM010000291.1 coordinate 2,031, forward strand.
TCTGATGCAATTGTCTTAATGCATCACTTTGAAGATGCAGTCAAAAAGATAAAGACACAGAGGGATACAAAGCCAGGAGAACCAGTTACTGCTATATCACACTTCAGGTAGGCAATAATTGCTGATGTTGCAGTAGTAGTAATAATAGTTAATCGATTTGAGAAAGGCTTACTTTTTGTTGTATTTATCATGGTAAAAGGTCTAAAATAACATAAAACTGCCTACCTCTCCTATAAATCCTTCAGAGGAACCATCCATTAGCATAATTTGCTATTCTACGAAAAGTTCCTTGACTATAGACACCATTGACGATATAATAATAACAAACAAACTAGCATACTACTTTAACTAATAAAATAGTGGGATTTAGATACATAGATAGATATCTATTTCTTGTTTTTATGATAATCTATAACTATGGTATTATAACGATTGGGTTTCTAAAGGGGTTGTTGTGGTAGCATAAAAACACGTTTCAATTATCCCTTCGTGAATTATTTCACAGGTTATAAACTATAAGAAAGGTACAATTCTATGACTTTATATTCACTTATATTTTTCTGCTTTGTATAACGAATAAGGAATTGAGTAGTAATAGTAGTAGCAGCAGTACTAACCTAGCATTATCAGGCGCCGCTTATAACAACTTTGTAGATACTATAAAATCAGACCAAATAAGAGAACAGTACAAGCGCTGCCTGCCGAAAGAATGCAAAAACAATAGTAGAAAATACAATCACAAAAATGCTGGGTAAAAAATTACATTTGGCAGGAATTATACAAATAGAACAACTCAAAGAAGGCGAAGACCCAACAAAGAAAAGAAAAGCAGTAATGCGTTCTCACGGATTTCGTAAGTTTGTCAATACGACTATGATAAATTGTCGTATTGATTCTTCCATTCGTAACAAAGTATTGGGCCATTCAATTGCGTTAGATAAGTCGTATTGGCGGCCGCAGGTAAATGATCTATTACAAGAATATTTGAAATGTGTTGATGCTCTAACTATAAACGAAGAATTCCGATTAAGACGTGAGAATGAAAGACTTGAAGCAGTTAACAAATCAGAAATAGCGCAATTAAAGCAGCAAGCAGAAGAATACAAAAACGTAAAGTAAGAAGTGTATAGGTTACAACAGATGACACAAAACATGTTTGATACATTGCAGGAAATGCTAAAACAAAGACATAATATAGAAGACCCAAAGGTAAAACAACAGCATGAACAACAAATACTTGACTTGTTCAGTAGATTCCAAGCAAGTGATAAGCAGATAGGTGATCTACGTTCTAAAGAATATAATATGAAGCATAGATTGTTAGATAACCTGACTCAAGAACAAGAATAACAACTAAATTATAATAGTTAGTCATAACACAATACTATACTAGTAACAAGTGTATGACAACTTCAAACGATATTATAATTGACGTAATGACAAAGCACAAGTCAAAAGCCACAACTTATAGGCCTACTAATGAATTAGGTAAAATGACGCAAAGGTAAATTGCAACTACAACATACAGGCCAGATGCTAAGAAACGAGAGAATCCCAGACAACACCGTGTCATTGCTTTGACAGTTTTACAGTTGATTTAATCAAGACCTGTCCTAGAAAAAATTATGCAATTAATACCCCTTGACTTTTAACTCACTATTTAACCAATCAGCAGTCATACGATGTGCCACTTCACCATCATAATCTCCTTTTTCAATGCATTCCTTTAGTCGATTGATGTATTGATTAATTGAACTTATCAATAGGCCAAAAAAGGAATTAAAAGAAGACTTGATTGATTTAAGACGAGAGAAGGTTTAGATTTATTATTATTATTTGTCGCTAGCCACTTGTATAGATGCCAAATCAGAAATTAAAGGGGATTGATGTTAACGATCCAAAGTATTCTGAAGATAAAAAACGTCTAGATCAGGCAATTTCAAAATATAAAATGGAACATAATATCACAGACTAAAATTACTTAATAAATTAAATTAAGTGCAACTAGAAGCGAGTATGCATTCTATACAATTTTTATTCATATTGAAAACTATCAGATAACCTATTTTTATTCGATCGGTCTTTTTATAAATATCGAATGTCTTCTGAAGCAGAACAAAATCGTAGAAGTGTCAACAAAGAGGTCGATAAGATCTTTAACAACTCAGACTACAAGCGGTTTAAATGGGCATTTCTAAAATACATGTGTGAGGTCAATAGACCTGTTACTGATTATGAATTATTTCTAACAAGTAACCTAGGCGGATACATGGGTGATGAGAACCAGATGAAGAAGTATGTGTTAGAGCACAAAGAAAACATCTATAATGTTGCTATAAACAGGGTTATGCAATGCTTGATAGATAGAAACTTTGTTACTACCAGAGTTGAAAAGATTGGAGAATCAGAAATGATTTCATACCTGGCAACACCTTATTTGCAAGAGAAATGTAAGGTATTTAAAAAATACATGATGGGAGATATCGACACAGACTTGGATCTACCGGTGGATATTGTCACGGATGTTCAGATATCTAGAAAAGAAGAAGGTATCAGCTATCAATAGCATTTTCTTTTGGAAAGTGGCCTAATCCACTTTAGTTATTCATTATTTAATAAAAGTCTTCACGAAATGTTGGATCATATTCTTTACAGTTATCAATACCATCTTTGGTCACTCTAACCGTGTCTCCGTCAATTTCTATTTCCTTATTATTTAATACACTTAACTTCTCTAGCATCATTTTGAAATATATGATATCGGTGAATCCTGCGTAATGCTCATTTCTGAATTCTTCGATATTATAATCCGTTGGCTCTCCATTTCCTGCTTTAATTCTGTATCTACGACATAGAACTAACATTATACCAGACTCGAATTGTCTAACTTCTTCATCCGATGGTTCATTAGCCGAACTCATGACAAAAAAGGCCAGCTTGTACCTCGCTTATAATGCTATGTCAAGTTGCTACTTTTGACCGCTGAATTAGAGTAGGGTCAACGCAATGACTATTTGATATTATAATTTGGGCTAAGGTCAAATCGTGAATTAAGAGAAGATGCAATTGTATTAAGGCGTGAAAGAGTACTAGAGTTAACTTCACAGGGATATTCACAAAGACAGATAGCTACTATGTTACAGGTTTCAAA